>NZ_JAEHBO010000166.1:0-3002 GCF_016483575.1 Bacillus cereus group sp. N12 | reverse complement strand
GGTGCTGAAGTGCGTGAGGTTGCTTTCCATAAATTTGCACCACAAGGTGTAAGTGGAGTAGTAATTATCTCGGAATCACATTTAACAATTCATAGCTTTCCGGAGCACGGTTACGCAAGTATTGATGTTTATACTTGTGGGGATCGTATTGATCCAAATGTTGCTGCAGAATATATTGCAGAAGGTTTAAACGCGAAAACGCGTGAGAGCATCGAGCTTCCTCGAGGCACTGGTAGCTTCGAAATTAAGCAGAGAGAAACAAAAGCTCTTTAAAAAAGAACATAATTGATTTAAAATGTAAAGAGGTGTATAATGCACCTCTTTTTTAGTTTATAAAAAAGGAAAGACATAACGTGTTCATTAGTTAGTTAAATGGAGCTCTCACACATAAGTTAGTGCAACATCTACCATTTTATTTTGTTGGGAAAATAGATGATGAAATCATGTATTTAAACTTAGAGTGGTAAGAGCATTAGAATGAGTTATATAATATTGTATATATATTTTTACGTGAATGAAGTAGAGAAAAATAAAAATTAAATTGTAAGGGAGTGAATGAATTGCGTTGTCCATCCTGTTCTCATAATGGCACAAGAGTGTTAGATTCGCGTCCGGTAGACGAAGGGCGCTCTATTCGAAGAAGGAGAGAGTGTGAAAGTTGTTTAAGTCGCTTTACGACATTTGAAAGAGTAGAAGAGTCACCTCTTATCGTTGTTAAAAAAGAAGGCACACGAGAAGAGTTTAATAAAGAAAAGATTTTACGCGGTTTAATTAAAGCATGTGAGAAAAGACCAGTATCTTTAAGACAATTAGAGGAAGTAACACAAAGTGTGGAACGTGAACTTCGTAATTTAGGTATATCAGAAGTGAAAAGTGATATGATTGGTGAAATTGTTATGGAAGAACTTCGTGATATCGATGATGTTGCTTACGTACGCTTTGCTTCTGTATATCGTCAATTTAAAGATTTAAATGTATTTATTGAAGAATTAAAAGATATACTGCAAAAAGAAAGAGAATAGAAGCTGTATTCAATTCTCTTTACATACTGTAAGTAATGAGGTAAGAGAGCTAGAAGCGTAAGCTAATAGCTCTTTTTCGCTAATAATCATTGGGGATTTTGTTCATTCCAAAATGAGTATTAGCCTTCACTAATCGGGCATTTACGGGAAGGTATCTCCTACCAAACTTTCGTGCATTCGCCGAATTTTGATGTGGGAGTCTTACTGCCCGCAAATAGCGGGATAAAATATATAATGAAGATAGAACGAATGAATTAGAGGATAGATTGGATGAGAGAAAGGAAAAGCAAGAATGCAAAAACAGTCATGGATGGAGCTATTGCCGATTGATCGTTATAAAGTAAGTACGAAAGGACTACTACATAATTACGACCGAAAAGTGTTAACGATGTTGTATCAGCCGTTAATAGGTAGTAGAGCTTTTAGCTTGTACATGACGCTATGGGGGGCGTTAGAGCAAGATCGTGTATTTGGAAAAGAGAATACACATCATTCCCTTATGGTGACCATGCAAATGCAACTTCCCGAAATATATGAGGAACGAGTAAAGCTAGAGGCAATTGGGCTTTTAAAGGTATATATTAAGAAAGAAAAAGATATTCGAATGTTTATATACGAATTGCAACCACCTTTATCTCCAAAGCAGTTTTTTGATGATATTGTTTTAAGTATCTTTTTATACAATCGATTGAGTCGGACAAAATATAATCAAGTAAAACAATATTTCTTAGAAGAAGAATTTGATTTTGCTTCTTATGAAAATATTACACGTTCTTTTAATGAGGTGTTTGATTCGTTTAATCCAGGACAGCTTGAGCATGCGCAAGAAGAACTCCGTATTCCAAAAGCGACAATGATGCCAAATAATGAAAAGGGAGATGCTCCTAAAGTTTGGAACGATTTCTTTGATTTCTCCTTATTTGTAGACGGATTGTCCGCTCTTGTTCCTAAAAAGGCGATTACAGATCAAGTGCGAGAATGTGTCATTACACTTGCTTACGTGTATGGTGTGGATGTGTTATCGATGCAAAATATCGTTCTTGGTGCGGTGACAGAGATGCAAACAATTGATATGGAAAGGCTTAGAAAAGGAGCGCGCGATTGGTACCAATTCGAAAATGGTCAAGCGTTACCAATATTAAGTGAAAGAGTACAGCCGCACGCTGCACGTACGATGAAAGAGAAAGAGCCTTCATCGCAAGAAGAGATGCTTATAAAACAATTAGAAGAAATCTCACCAAAACAACTATTGAAAGAGATTTCTGGTGGTGCAGAGGCGACGAAAGCGGACTTGCAAATTGTTGAGGATGTTATGATCAATCAAAAATTAACGCCAGGAGTTGTGAATGTACTTATTTATTACGTTATGCTACGCTCAGATATGAAGCTTGCGAAAACGTATGTGGAGAAGATTGCTGGGCATTGGGCTCGTAAAAAGGTCGGTACAGTAGCTGAAGCAATGGCGCTAGCAAAAGAAGAAAACCGTCAATACCAAGAATGGGCTGAGACGAAGAAAAAAGGTCGTACAGCGAAGAAAACAGTACGAAAAGAAATGGTACCAGATTGGTTGAAAGAAGAGCCGAAAGAAAAAGAAACTGTGAAAAATGATGTAGGTGCGGAAAAAGATACAAGTACGTTAGAAGATGAACGAAAACGACTAGAAGAAGTGTTGAAAAAATATAAGCGTGATTAATAGAAGAGAATGAACGCTCTTTGAGGTGAGAAAATGGAGCATATTCAAAATTCATTTACAAAATTAATGGAAAATGAAAATTTTAAAAACAGATATGAAGTATTAAAGGCGGAAGTGATGGCACATCCGCGTGTGAAAGAATTTATAGACGAGCATAAAGGCGAAGTAACAACTTCTATGATTGAGCGCAGTCTTGTGAAGTTATATGAATATATTGGACAATGTGTAGGTTGTTCAGATTGTCCGGATCTAGGGACATGTAAAAATATGCTGCAAGGATATGAACC
>NZ_JAEHBO010000165.1:0-3125 GCF_016483575.1 Bacillus cereus group sp. N12 | reverse complement strand
TTCTAGCTTCGTCGGCAGCGTCAGATGTGTATAAGAGACAGGGTTCAACGGGACCAACAGGAGACACGGGTTCAACAGGTTCAACAGGACCAACAGGAGATACGGGTTCAACAGGTTCAACGGGACCAACAGGAGATACGGGTCTAACAGGTTCAACAGGACCAACAGGAGATACCGGTCCAACGGGTTCAACAGGTTCAGCAGGAGATACCGGTCCAACAGGACCAACAGAACTAAGCTGTATTAGAACTGATCCGAATAATGGATGTTCTGTAGCAGAAGGAAGTGATACTATTGCAAATGGATTTGCCTCACATGCAGAAGGTAGGCAAACGATTGCTAATGGAATCGCTTCTCATGCTGAGGGAGGAACTCCAGATATTACCTTATTTCCAGCTCCGCAGGCGTTAGGAGATTTTTCTCATGTAGAAGGAATTGCTACAAGTACAACAGTCGGTGGAGCTGGTGCCCATGCGGAAGGTTTTGGTACAACAGCGAGCGGACCTGTTTCACATGCTGAGGGATCAGAAACGACAGCGAGCGGACCTGCTTCGCATGCGGAAGGATTTAGTACAACCGCCAGTAATGGGGCCGCACATGCTGAGGGATCAAGAACAATAGCTAGCGGAGGATCTTCTCATGCCGAAGGTGGTGGTACAACGGCAAGTGAATCTTTTTCTCATGCGGAAGGGCAAAATACAACAGCGAGTGGGAACTCTTCGCATGCGGAAGGTTTTGGTACAATAGCGACTGGACCTGCATCCCATGCGGAAGGATTTAATACAATTGCCAGCGGATCTAATTCTCATGCCGAAGGTGGAGGTACAACAGCGGCTGGTGTTAATTCCCATGCAGAAGGTTCGAATACGACAGCGAGTGGTACTAATTCTCATGCGGAAGGAAATACTACACAAGCCCAAGGAACAGATTCCCATACGGAAGGTCAAAACACGTCTACAGGACCATTGGCAACTGCTGCTCACGCGGAAGGAAATGGTACACAAGCAAATGCAGATAATTCCCACGCTGAAGGGCTACAAACAGTTGCGAGTGGAATTAACTCCCATGCGGAAGGAGAAGGGAACACGGCAAGTGGAAGGGCTTCGCATGTGGAAGGCGGTGGTGTTGATCAAAATGGTAATGTAGCATTTTCATTAGCTAGTGGATCTAGTTCCCATGCGGAAGGAGTGAATACGACAGCCAGTGGATTTGGTTCCCATGCTGAGGGTGGGACTCCTGATATTACAATTAATCCAGGCTCACAAGCAACGGGTGACTTTTCTCATGCGGAAGGTTCTAGTACAACCGCAAGTGGAATTTCTTCCCACTCAGAAGGAACAGGTACAACGGCAAGTGGATTTGCGGCCCATGCTGAAGGATCAGGTACAATTGCTAGTGGGGATTTATCTCATACTGAAGGATTGAGCACAACAACAAATGGTTTCGAAGGAGCCCATATTATGGGTAGAAATGGAGCTGTTAATGCTACAGATGGGGATCCAACTTATTCGTGGAATGTAGCTTTCGGAGCAGTGGCCTATGATGTTACAGGTCTAGTTGGAAAACTTTTGAATAACGGCAATATGTTTGTGGATGGAGCATATTTAACTCCAGCAGGTGATTACGCAGAAATGTTTGAAACAGCCAATGGAAACCCGATTGATGTTGGCTATTTCGTTACTGTGTCGACAGAAGATAAAGTCCGAAAAGCCGCTTCAAATGATCTATTTATTTTGGGAATAACAAGTGCAACACCAGGTCTGCTAGGAAATAGCGGATGCTTACGCTGGCAAGGAAAATATCTGACTGATGAATGGGGACGAAAAAAATATCATGAGGTTACCATTCCAACTCAAAAAGATGGGGAAGGAAATGTAATCACTCCAGAAAGAAAAATAATGCAGCCTATCCTCAATCCAAAATGGAATCCTCATGAAGAATATACCTCTCGTATAAATCGTACAGAATGGGTAGCCGTCGGATTAATTGGTCAATTACTAGTTCGAGATGATGGAACTTGTGAAACCCATGGATATTGTTGGTCGAATGATGATGGAGTTGCAACAAAATCGGAGAAAGGATACTTTGTATTAAAACGTACAGGTCCTAATCAAATTCTGATTTTGGTTCGTTAGAGAACGAATATAGTGTAGTTATTTTAAATGATCTTTTAACTTGATAGCAATGTGGCGGTACCCCACATCCATCAACTTAAGGATTTAGACTATTCTTGAAGTTAAAAGCACGTTACTATTCTCTTATGTTAATGAGAAAGGGTGACGTGCTTTTTATGAATATTCATAAAAAACAAGAGTTGTCTTTATTTGCTGAAGAGTTATATCGATATATGTCTCCCGCTACACTTAATCAATTAGCTATAGAAGCAGGCGGAATGAAACAAAAACGCAAGTGCCATGGGCACCATTTTTTATCTTTGTGTGTATGGTTAAATCAACAAATCGCTACTACCTCTCTTACTCAACTTTGTAGTCAATTAGAAACTTCAACAGGAGTTTTATTAAGTCCTGAGGGACTTAATCGACGATTTACCTCGGCTTCTGTATCCTTCTTTCGAACTGTATTTACTACACTTCTACAAGCTAAAATTGGAGGATTATCTAAGATTTCTCATGTCCTTTCTGCTCACTTTGAGCGTATTCTTATCCTTGTTTGCATCTACTTATCCTGGTGCCGGAGGATGTAGTCATAGAGCTGATGTAAAAATTCAACTAGAGTATGACCTGTTGAGTGGAGAATTTTCTGATGTGAAAATTGAACTAGTATGGTGCGACTCGAACAGATATGGCACAAAAGAATGAACTATATATTCGTGACCTAGGATATTATCGTTTACAAGACTTTAAATCTATTCAAGATAGGCAAGGATACTATTTATCACGTCTTAAGTTACCAACTAAAATATATAGAAAAGAGTTCGAAACAGTCGTATTTAAAACAAAACCCGCCCAACTGAGGCCGGTATATATACAAATTCATTTGGAAGAAATCATGAACCAGTTACAACCTGGCCAAGTGTATGAATTACATGATGTATATGTAGGGAGCAAAGACAAATTATCTACTCGCATTGTGGTTTATAAATATACGGAGGAGCAAAAACAAAA
>NZ_JAEHBO010000164.1:0-3239 GCF_016483575.1 Bacillus cereus group sp. N12 | reverse complement strand
TCTGGTGATAACACATAATTTCTTGTCTGTTTCTTCGTGATCTCAGCTTTTCCAAACATTTTATCCTGTACTTCTACTACTACTTCTTTATGTAAAAATGGAATTTTAACAGGTTCATTTGGCACTTGATCTGTAGCACTATCTAATTCTTTTTGCATTTGTTCTACTCTTTTTTCTAACTCTATATGACGCTGGCCAATTAACTGCAGCTTTTCATTTTCACTCTCTACTTGTCGCTTTACTATCTCTAATTCTTTGTGCGTATCAACGACATCACTTTCCAAACTCGTTTTCGTTACTTCTAATTCGTTTGTTTTCTCTTCAACGTTTTTTAAATGATCGTCAATCGTTTGTAAATATGTTTCTTTTTCTTCTACTTGGTTTTCAATAGTTGACTTTGCTTCTGCATACTCTTTGTATTGACGAACTTTCATGTACTTATGTGAACCAACATTAGCACGTTCAAAATTCGGAATATATTCTTTAGCCAATTGCTCGATATAAGCCGTTTCTGTTTCTCTCCAATGCGCAATTAACTTTCTTCCCGTTCCTTCGACACCCTGTTGTTGCAAGGCTCTATCCATTCCGACACGCCTCGTTAATCCTCGACTACTCTCAAAATTCGGTACATAGTTAATATGTAAATGCGGATTCGCTTCATCATCATGTAAAACCATGTTATAAACTGCTAGGTTTGGATTTCTCTCTTGAAAAGCCTCAGCATAGCGCTTCAGAGCTTCCTTTTTAGCTTCCCTATACTTTGGGTCGTCTTTACCTTCCCCAATCGCTACAACAAGTTCTCGTTGCTCATGTGTCTTATCATCTTTATGTACTTTGTTATAGTAGTCATCAATTTTACGATCATTCCGTTTTTGTTTCTCATTATACTTGTCCACCGCTTCTTGAAAAACATCCTTGTATACACTTCGGATGTCCTTTTGAACAAAATAAATATTCTCATGTAACCTAGATGGATCAATGCCAGGATTTCCATGAATATTTTCTCTGTTATTGTGGCTTAATGAACTTTGATGAGATTGATTAAATGAGATAGAACCCAACATAAAGTGCCACCACTTTCCCTAGATTAATTGATACCATAAGTCTAGCAAAGCGACGAAATGGAGTCAATTAAAGTAACCCTATACGTATTTTGACACTAATGCATCAAAATCGATAGGGGTCTGCGACGCTTTTCGGCTTTGCCGAGCCATGCCCAGCATGGCAAAAACAAACCTTGGGCTTTGCCCAAACCCACTGGGGAAATCTTCCCCAGACCCCATTCATCGAACTCCCCATCCCCTCAATCCTTGAGGGACTCCCTCGCCGGTAGGCAGGAACAAACGGTAGTTTGTTCAGTGCCAAGAGGGTTCGGGTGTAGTGCAATTGGTCAAGTCAAATACTCCCTTCGCTTCGCTAGGTCCGTTTTGATTGACCAACATCACTATTTTATTATTTTTTAAGGTTTGTCCATACCTTTTTATACGAATTCTCATATACTACTAGCAATTCTATAAAACTATAAAATATTTATTATTCCATCTTAATTTTTAGGAGTTGATAACTAAAATGGATGATTTTAAAAAATTATCATCTTTTAAATTTGATAAGGATCAAAAAAGTATACTACTAGATCTTTTACTCTCAGATATTTTAAACAGACATGATATAAAAGAGGACAAGTTTAAAAATTTATCACCAGAAAAAAAACAACAAATTAAAAGTATAGTTTCGGAAATCCAATCTCAAATTAATAGTTTTTTAGACTGAAAGGAGCGATTTCATGGGAAAAGCATGGAGTGCAAAGGGAAACAAACAGTGGAGTGCATTAGATTCTTCTAATTGTCATCCATCTTTTAACGATGCTAACGTTTCAGAAGTAGCTGCACAAGAAAGTAAAACTTATCAAATCTCTGAAGAATATATTTCAATTGTTGATTCAGCGGATGTACAAGTTACTACTACAGATACAAAAGCAGCATTATCTATTCAAGCAGCGTTACAAGCTGCAATTGTGGTTATTTTAAGTATTTCTATAGCAGATAGTGAGAAAGCTGATCGAGTAACTCAAGAATTATTACAAAAGTCATCTGTTAAACAAATTAATAGACAAAAAACTTTTATTAACAATTCTAGAAATGTTACAGTTACGACTACTGATACAGATATAGCAGTAAATGTTCAAATTCTTATCCAACTTTTATTAGCAATATTAGTAAAACTAAATATTTTATAGAATAGTTAGTTTAAAATTTCTTACTTTTAGGTGTAAGGTGAAGCTAAGCCGAGGAGCTAATCCTTCTAATTTCCCTTTCCTTAGATCTAAAACTTGAAAGTAAACTTTTAAAACAGAAGTTTACTTTCAGTTTCAGCAATAAGAAAAACCACAACAATTGCTGTGGTTTTTCTTATTGCTCTGACTAAGGCTATATTTCATACGCTCATGGCATCATATGTTGGATTTAAATTATAAGTTCCAATGTAAAAACGTGGTTTATAAAACTATCAAGAATAATCAAACTGTATTTTAAATACATAACATTCAATAACACTTTTAATAAAAAAAAACATATAATGCCATGAGCACTTACAAATATCCATAGTTTTTTTTCTCTTCTAAAGATATGAAAAAAGAGATAGCTGGAAACTATCTCTTTTTTCATACTTTTATTTAAAAATTGTTCACATAACACTACTTATCATTAGTCGATCTACCTTGCAAAACCAATAAAAAGACTTTTTAAAAATTTATTTAAGCTCTAATTTTGCTAAATCATGTTGTAAAACATTGTTTCCTTCTTGTGGATTGAATACTATTGCACTAAGACCAAAAACATTAGTAACAACATCTCTATCATTCGGATGAGTTATTCTTACTTCATAAGCAAAAACTCCTGGAGGAAGAGCTGCCGAACGGAAAGTAACATATTGATTAGGTGCCAATGTTTGCGTTGAAGGATCTAGTAGTGGTAAAAATACCGGAGAACCAGATGACCAATCAAACATTTCAACAGTTACTCTACGAGTATCATCTGGATCAACATTCATAGCATCAACAGTAAGAAATAAAGTAGCAGAATGTCTACGTAATATACCTGTTGATAAAACTTCATTATAATTTTTATAATTATAACATTTATTATAAGAATGATCATAGCCATAACCCATATCAATCCCCCCTTTCATTTACATTTAAGGACAAGCAATCCTTATAATATATAATGCTATTAATATTTTAC
>NZ_JAEHBO010000163.1:0-3352 GCF_016483575.1 Bacillus cereus group sp. N12 | reverse complement strand
TTTTTTATCAGTGTTGACACATAAAGAGAGGTTCAGACACATAAACAGGCTGTGGAGAAGACTTTCTCCACAGCCTGGAAGAGCTTACTATATAGTAAGCTCTTTAAATTTTGGGGTGTAATTGTTTATCAATACGAGGAGGCAATTATGAATTTCTATTAAAAATACTTACAACAAATAAAACAATTGCATTTAGGATTAAAATTCCACTAAAGGTAAGCCCAGCAACACCTCCAGCGAAACCATCTCCAACTTTTTCACCAATTACATGCATAGTCGCGAAGAAAATGATGGGGGAAGAAAGGATGAAAATGCCACTGGCAATTTTCCATATTCGCCTATACTTCTTTGCACTAAAGAAAATTAGAGCATTAAAAGTGATAAGAAGAAAAAGAAATCTAATTAATGAATTCATCATATCATCCTTTTGAAATAAGTCTGAATTTTCGATTTCTATATATTCATTTTGAAGGAAATATTATACAATGTGATTATATTCTATGGAAAGCGAGTGATATAGTATGACAGTCAGCTCTTTCGAATTTTCATTAAAATTAAAGGTACAGGAAGATTAATTGAATTGAAATCTTCCGTACGTATAAAACGGAGGAGAAAATAAATGTTTAGTTTTTATAGTACACTTTGCACAGAACTTTATGATTACACAAAGCCTGTCGGTTATTCTTTACATGGTGATATTGAGTATTACAAAGAACGTTTGAAAAATTGTAAAGGAAGAATTCTTGAAGCAGCTGTAGGATCAGGACGTGTCATTATTCCATTTCTTGAAGCTGGTTTTAACATTGATGGGATAGATTATTCACCTGAAATGCTAGATTCTTGCCGTAAGCGGTGTAAAGAGAGAGGCTTACATCCTAATTTATATGAAGGAAGCTTACAACAATTTTCACTACCACATAAGTATGAGGCGATTATCATTCCTACTGGATCCTTTTGCTTAATTGAAAATCGTGAGGATTCTATAAATGCTTTGAAATGTTTGTATGAACATCTTAATACAGGTGGGCGCTTAATTGTAGATCTTATACTTCCGTATGACTGGAAGGTAGGTGAAATTCACACATCGACTTTTTCTCTGCCAAACGGAGACGGAATTACGTTAGAAAAGAAATCAATTGAAATGGATTGGCTGAACCAAATTGCTGTATCATATTTAAAATATGAAAAGTGGAGTAAAGGACAGTTAGTACAAACAGAACTACAACGTTTTGCAATGCGGTGGTATGGTATAGAAGAGTTTAAACTCCTTTTAGAAAGTATTGGTTTTTCTAACATTACTTGCTCTGCTGACTATGTATATGAAAAAGAGCCGTCAAATGCAAATCAAATGATTACGTTTGAAGCTGTACGAAAAAAATAGTACAGAAACTATTAATAAAAATAAGGCAATCGATACGAAATCGACTGCCTTATTTTCTATTTTGTGTAATTGTTTATAGAGAAAGATAGGAGGGAAATAAATGAAATTCATATTAATATTTGGCCCACAAGCAGTTGGGAAAATGACAGTGGGGCAAGAATTAGCAACATTAACCGGTTTAAAACTTTTTCATAACCATATGACAATTGATTTAGTAAGTCCAATTTTTGATTACAGTACGAAAGAAGCAAAAAGACTAGTAAGTTTATTTCGTAATGAAATATTTGAAGAAGTATCTAAAAGTGATTTATCTGGAATGATTTTTACTTATGTATGGGCATTTGACCTCCAATCCGATTGGGATTATATACATCATGTAGTAAGTATTTTTGAATCAAAAGGTGGGACGGTATATTTTGTAGAGCTGGAAGCGGAATTAGATGAAAGATTAGAACGGAATAAAAGTCCGCATAGATTAGAACATAAACCGAAAAAAAGAGATATTGAATGGTCTGAAAATAATTTAAAAGAAACGATGAAAAAGCATAGATTAAACTCTTTTCATGGTGAAATTGAAAAAGAAGAGTATATAAAAATTAATAATACTTACTTGAGTGCAAAAGAAGTAGCGGAAATGATTAAAGAGAAGTTTCGATTGTAAAATTTTTAAATGCTGATACGTTTTCATTGTCCAAGCATTCTCCTACTACCTACATATACTATTTATGTTAAAATCGGTCACTATTTTAAACAGGACTGCTATTTTAATATATACAACTATTCAAGGAAGAGGGGAGAATAAATTTGGAAAACGAAGAACAAGGAAGAATTGAAAATCAAGTGTATTCTAATCGGGTAGTTAGATCAGAATTTGATGAGAATTGGGAAACGTGTATTTCAAAAAGCGGTTATGTAATCTATGTAGCTACAAGTGATCATGCGGAAGTAATAGTACTTCTTGCAGATGGTTCAAGTAAATTATTAATCTTTGGAAAAGGCGGTAAAGTAGTAGTAGGTGGCGGCGGAACGAGTCATTACAGCAAACCACATATTGCAAGAAATATATAAGGTAGAACGTGTTTATTAAAAAGACACTCGAAAACGGTTAGCCACTCATGTTTAGAACATGGGTGGCTAACCGTTTTTATTTGTTTAAGTGATTTTAGAAAAACTTAATTTATTATTAACTTATGCATCATTCATATCATTTCGTCAAATGAATGTCACATAAAGGCTTTATAGTGTGAGTAGGAAGTGAAACATACACAAATGCATCGGGGCGGATTAGCACTAGCCTCTTTATCTGAAGAAAGTTTAATGGATTCACAAATCAATGCAAAAATAGCAATCACTAATATGGTCAAATCATATGAGCGCGGTGTGAAAAAAGGATTAAAAGATTGGGAGTTATTAAAATATGTCGCTAATACATCAGGATGGCCAGGTAATTTAGGAGAAGACTGGACGGATAAAAACACGAAATATAATATAGGTTTGGAACAATCATATAAGCAATATAAGAAAGTGAATTAAGAAAAGCATTTCCTATTTTGGGAAATGCTTTTTCTATGTTATAGTATAATAGTGTTTTAAAATGATGTTATTTTAGTATACTTCAAATTTTGTTATGTATTATTTTTATATTAAATAATCATTTAAAGTATTTTTTTATATAAGGAGCAATAATTAGAGAAATGAAAAATATAGACTTTATACTAGAAAGTGATGAGACATTAAAACCGTCAGAACGATTAGTACTATTATTATTAGAGAAGCATAGAATGTTATATACAAACGATCTATTGGCATTGTCTAATTTATCATATAAAACATTAACGGATTCATTAACTGCCCTTGTTTTAAAATCATATGTGTTAAAGGAAACAGGTAAGGGGAGAAGACAAAATTGTTATAGATTAGTATGATAAGTCCTGTCTCTTATACACATCTGACGCTGCCGACGAAGCTAGA
>NZ_JAEHBO010000162.1:0-3515 GCF_016483575.1 Bacillus cereus group sp. N12 | reverse complement strand
ATCAGTGTTGACACATAAAAAGAGGTTCAGACACATAAACAGGCTGTGGAGAAGACTTTCTCCACAGCCTGGAAAACATCGCCACCAAAGTGGCGATGTTTTTATTTACCTTTCATTTCTTTCACATACTTCTTTTCTTCTTCTGGCGATAAACGTTCTGTTGCCTTTCCAGTATCACCATCTTGAATTTCCCACAAAAAGTTATGCTCCTCAACCGTTTGTGAAAAATCCCCTTTCTCCCAGCGCTCCAAAGTAGCAAGTAACTTTGATTTATTTTTAAAATTTGTACTGCTTTCTACTGCTTCCTTCGCACTACGAATTTCCTTATTTGTCATTTCAATAAATCCCCATTTTTCAGAGGATTTCACTTTTTGATGTACCATCCTATGCATGGTAGAAATAATTTCATCTTCACTAGCTTGTTGCTTCTCTTCCTTTTCTTTCTTCCCTTGTTGCCCCGTTACATTTTGTGCTTTCAGACTCTTCTCCTCTTCTTCTATATAATTTAGAAGTTTCGTAACACCGAATACAGCTCCTATCGCAATTACAATCATTGTAATTGTCCCTATAATCCATTTTTTCATATTATGTATTCCCCATTCCCCTAATAATCACATAAACAAATAGAATCGCCTGCGTACAGCCGATTCCATTTGTTTCCTTATTCCATTTTAAACCTTCATCGCTTCTCGCACAATATAACTATCCACATATTGCTTAAATTTTATGATTTTTCCATTTTCAAGCTGCCATATATGAACAAATTCTGCTTCAAACAATTTTCCCGTTTCTTTATAAACTCCTGAATACACACCTTCAGCAATAATTACATCTTTTCCGTTTACTTCATGATACATATTTACACTCGCTTTATAATCATCCCATTCTGATCCTAAACGACTAAATACATTTTCCATTATAGCCTCTGTACCTATATACGTTCCGCCGTACGGGAAACCTTTTGCCTCTGTCCATTCTATTTTTTCAGAGAGGGCTTCTGCTAAATGTTTTGCATTCGAAGAAGCTGATCCTTCATACGTGCTTTGAATAATTTCTAAATTTGATTTAAGCATAGTAATTCCTCCCACGTTTATTTATTCTTTACACAAATCGTAACTATTCCAGTTACAACTTGTGTAAAAAAATATGCTAATTAACTTCATTCTTAACTTAATCGTTGTAATCATTATAGTTACAGATACTCTTTAAGTCAACAATTTATAAATAAAATTTACCTCGTTTTCATTACTTTCTCTTTTAAGAAACGATCTACATATCCTTCTGCTTTTACAACGAATAAATACGCACCCATTGATAATAATGCAAGATCTAATTCATATCCTGGATTCTTACCATCTCCTAATAATCCTGCTGCTCCATTTACCTTTACGATAGCTCCAGCTAAAATAAGAGCGAATAACAATCCTACATATCGAACACCTAAACCGATAATTAATAATATACCACCAACTAATTCAACTGTCGCTACGCCATACGCAAGACCACCTGGTAAACCGATACTTGTAAACCATCCTGCTACGTTATCTATACCTGATTGAAACTTTGCTAAACCGTGTGCAAAGAACGTAACTCCTAACACGATACGAATAATTAAATTCCCAATATATTGATTCATTTTGAACTCTCCTTTTTTGTTTTGTTATGGTAAATATTTATTCACAAGACAAAACAATACGGTATTTCGTTTCATTCGTCAAATGCTTTTTTTAAAGAAAACAAAAAACATTATCCGTTTTACGAATAATGTCTTTTATAAAATAGCGCTAATTCCAGCTTTTACTCAATCGCACAGAAAAAGTTGAAACTTTTTTCCAGCACCAATATAAGGCAATAACGGCACGTCTTCTTCCACAACCATTCCGACAACATTCACCTTCTCATCTGTAGGCAAATCATTTATAACAACTTGCATCTCCCCGGCATATCTACCGTACAATTCATTATCAATTGTAATACTGCCTTTCTTTCTTGCGATTGCATGCATCGGCTGTAAAATCACTTTATTTCCTTCCCTTGATTCTACTGAGCGAATGACATCACGTGCTGGGTCTAATCTATTTGTATGCACTTGCTCTACTACTTTTAATACTTCATTTTCATTTATAAATGACTCATATCGCAGCGGAATAATCCCTCTACTCGCGCTCGCAATTTCTTGTACACTTTCTAAACTAGCACTTATATCTCCAATCAACACTTTATCGACATCACAATCTTGAACAAGTTCTAAAAACGCTTCAAGCGGGCGCATATTGCGGTGCTTTTCTAACGTTGGTAACCCTTCATATAACGGGCCACGTTTATCCTCATCTCCCGAAATAAATGCCATCGTTGTTATTCCACACGCATGTAAATATTGATTTTGCTTTTGTAAGAAGGACCTTGCTAGTCCTGTTTCTGGACGCGGATAAAAATTATGCCACGCTTCTACATTCTCTACCCGTATATTTTCCGCAAGTAACTCTTCCCAGAAAGATTCTGTAATCGTACTCGCATTTAAAGCTACTTTCATCTTATGAGATACACGCGCAATTTCCTTCGGCGCAATGCCATAATCCATTCGTAAACCAGTAATACCAAACCCCAATAACACTTCCACATTTTCATACGTTATTCCTAAATGATTTAACGACTTTGGAGATATATCCACCATTAATTCCATTTCATTTTCGAGAGCCTGTTTCCCTAATGTTTGAATTAACTCTTTATACGTATCTGGATCATCTTCCGGAATATGAAGTGATGTAAAAATAGATGAGAATCCGTTTTCCTTCGCTATTTTTAGCCACTCTTTTTGTTTGTCTGCTTGCCCTTTTGAAAGATAAATTGAAACTCCTATCATATGAATCTCCCTTTCTATGAATAGAAAAAGAGAAAGGAATCCCTTTCTCTATATGTTTTCTGCCATTTCTTCTTTAAATCCGAAGAAGTACGTGAAGATAAATCCGAAAGTATATGCAATGACTAAACCTAAGAAATATAGTAAATATTTATTATCAGCAATTAACGGGATTAAAGATAATCCTGATACGCCAATTCCGAGTGAAGCCGTTTTCATAACTGCTTGGAATGCGCCACCGACAGCCGCTCCTAAACAAGCAGTGATAAAAGGTTTTCCAAGTGGTAATGTAACCCCGTATAATAACGGCTCACCAATCCCTAAAAACCCAACTGGCAATCCACCTTTAATTACGTTACGAAGTCGTTTATTTTTTGTTTTTACATAAATTGCAATCGCTGCGCCCACTTGACCAGCACCAGCCATTGCGAGTACTGGTAATAAAGGTGTTACGTGCGTTTGATTAATAAATTCCATATGAATCGGTGTTAAACCGTGGTGTAATCCGACCATAACGAGTGGTAAAAACGTTCCGGCTAGCACTGCTCCAGCAAATGCCCCACCAACATTTAAAATTACGTTAATACCGCTCGTAATACCATCAGATAAAAATCCCGCTGCTGGCTGAATCGCTAACATCGTTACTATACTTACA
>NZ_JAEHBO010000161.1:0-3788 GCF_016483575.1 Bacillus cereus group sp. N12 | reverse complement strand
TTCTAGCTTCGTCGGCAGCGTCAGATGTGTATAAGAGACAGGAATAGCACCAAATGCCCATCAACTGAAGAAAAGTAAATGCCTCGAAAATGAAAATACTGCACATTTTGCTTGATGGACATAGGGACCGGCTCCTTAGTATAACCTTTTTACCATATAAATATATATTACGTATTATAATTATAAAACCTAAAAAATTTCTTATTTTTCAGAAAAATAAAACAATAAATTAGGATTTATTGTATAATGTTGTAAAAAGATGTCGGAGGGATTTTATGTTACATACAATAACTCAATTCACAATTAAGCTTTCATCAATTCTTTTATCACTCTTACTATTATTAAATTTACCTTATTTATTTATCACTCAACAAGGATTTACCTTTCAACCAATATATTTTTTTAATCAGATCGTTACTATGTTAAAAGAGGTTTTCTCCCCTGAATCATTAGTGGTTATCGGCTCAGACCCGAAATTTGGTAGTTTCAAAAAAACACCATTATTCCCAACTGTTTTAGAACCTTACCTATATTCATTTACTGTATTATTTTTAGCCTTTTTACTTGCGCTCTTTCTATCTTCTAGCATGGCATTTTTTTATTTTTTAGCAAAAGATTATATAAAAAAATGGATAAACCGAATTGTGTTCATATTAGAAGCTGTCCCTGATATGATGATGATGATTTGTTTGCAAATATTTTTCATATGGGTACTTCAGAAATTCGGGGAATCTCCTGTCACCATTATTTCTTTTAATGAAAATCGAGCTTATTTACTCCCTATTTTATCTTTAGCTGTCTTACCTACATTACAAATGTTTCGGATGATGGTGTTATACATAAAAGAAGAACATGGAAAACATTACGTAGAGGTTGCATATGGAAAAGGCCTTTCATCAAGTTATATACTATGCATTCATTTATTCAAAAATATATCTATCCACTTCTTCCATCATTTAAAAACGATTTTTGTTTTCTTACTGTCTAACTTATTCATTTTAGAATTTGTTTTTAATATGCAAGGTATTATTCAATTTTTATTTAATAAGGCGTTTATTTCACCACCAGCTGCATTTATCATACTTGTTATGATTATTTTACCGTTTTATGCCATTTTTCAAATAATCTCATTCATGATGAATAGATGGCAAAATCAATTGAAAGGAGCAACATTATGAAATCTATTTGGAAATCAAAACGCTTTTTAATCGGCTTTACTTATTTATTCATACTTATTTCAGCTAGTTTTATTTATAGTTGGTTCTTTAAAGATAACATCCCAAAACCTCCTCAGTTACTTTACAATGACAATAACGAATTACTTGGAAAGGCCCCCTTTCCACCATCGTTAATACCGCCTTTTGGATCTGATCGTTTTGGAGAGTCTGTTTTCTTACAAATTGTAGAAGGAGCAAAATTCACTATTTTATTAGCCGTGGCAATTAGCTTCTTTCGAATTTTATGCGGAACATGTATAGGAATCCTCTTAAGTTTATACGCTCCAAAACTCAAGAGATTTTTCCAGGCATGCTCAGAAGTTTTTTATTATATTCCAACTCTATTTATCGCATTCATACTCATCACGCCCGTTAATATTGTAATCACATCAAATGCCGATGGGTTAGATCCAAATATTTCATTTACGTTTTATCAAGTACTCGTACTTATTTTCGTCGCTCTGCCTACACTTTCTTTATATATATCCTCAGAGGTGGATGAATTTATGAAACGAGATTACATCTTAAGTTCACAATTACTGGGTGCTAGCCGTTTTCATATTATCAAAAAACACTTACGAGTCTTATTACTTGACCGCTTATTTGTGTTATTCATGGAACATATCGTCCAAACACTCATACTCGTTATCCATTTAGCGTTGCTTAACATTGTAATTGGCGGGATACAAATGCGTGAACTCTATGACGGAGTGCTCAGACCTGTTTCTATATCTAATGATTGGGCAGGCCTTATTGGATTAAATCGTAATGAAATGAATCTTTCATGGTGGATTATTTTTTATACTCTCGCTTCATTCTTTATTACGATTCTATTTATTAAGCTTATGACAATCGGGATTCAAGATGCACTGAAAGCAAGAGATTCGCAAGTTGTAGCAACTCAAAACGTTCCAGATCATAAAAAGTTTGTTAAAAATAAAGATTCTTTTTCGTTTGCAAATAAAGTGAACTTTTAATCATATCTCCTCAATCAAGTATGAATTGGCATTGATATTAGTAGAATATAAAGAAGATGATCCCTATTGAATACAGGAATCATCTTTTTTATGCCGTCTAACTTTTTTACATGACCTTTGCTAGACTCATGCTTTTTATATTTAAAATGAATTATTTACAATCACAACTATTCTGTTTAAAATCGATTACCATACGCCCTTGAATTTTACCTTGTTCCATTTCTTCGAATACATTTTGTACTTTATCTAGAGAACACGTTTGAACAACCGGTACTACTTTTCCTTCTGCACCGAACATAAATGCCTCTTCGAGATCCTTACGAGTACCTACTAGAGAGCCAACTACTTCAATTCCGTCTAGTACAAGTCGTGGAATGTTTAAATCCATAGTTTCTACTGGTAACCCTACCGCAACTACTTTACCACAGGCACGTACTGCATCAACCGCTGAGTTGAATGCTACTTTAGAAACGGCTGTTACTACAGCAGCATAAGCACCACCAAACTCATCTTGCACAATCTTATCAGCAGGACCTTGAGAAATTGGATTGATAGTCATATCAGCACCAACCTCTTTTGCTAAGGCTAATTTATCGTCATTAATATCTACTGCAATTACCTTTGCACCAAATACGTTTTTAGCATATTGGATAGCTAAGTTACCTAATCCACCACAACCATAGATGACGATAGGTTGACCAGGTTTAATATCTGATACTTTAATAGCTTTATATGTAGTTACGCCTGCACATGTAATTGATGATGCTTGAGCAGGATCTAATCCTTCTGGTACTTTCACTGCATAATCAGCTGTAACGATACATTGTTCAGCCATACCACCATCTACTGAATAACCAGCATTTTTAACTTCACGACAGAATGTCTCTCTACCAGTTACGCAATATTCACAACGTCCACAAGATTGGAACATCCATGCAATACTTACACGGTCACCAACCTTAAGTGAAGTTACATCATCAGCAAGTTTAGTAACAATACCTACACCTTCATGACCAAGGATGCGGCCATCCGTGTTACCAAAATCATGATTCGCAACGTGTAAATCAGTGTGGCAAACCCCACAATACTCTACATCTACTAACGCTTCACCTGAATGTAACGGACGTAATTCTTTTTCGATAACCTCGATGTTCGCTTTGCTGTTTTTATTAACCACTACTGCTTTCATATGTGATCTCCCCTTTAGTGTTTTAGAGTTTTAATGAGTTCATCTCACAACTACTGTCCTCACTATTTTGGCTAATTATTGCGCCAAATTTAAATGTTCAATCATCATTACACGTTCATCATAACATGACATTTCATAAGTAAATTGTGAAATTATGAACAATGTTTGAATTATTGCATAAATCGATTTCTTAACTGAATTAAAGATGAGAGTTTATGAATATAAGTAGGTCGCATTTTTCTACAGGAAAATAAATCAACTACATTTAGAGATTATATAATCAAACGATCCACCAATATAAAAAGCTCTTCATTTGAAGAGCTTTTTATCAGGCTGTGGAGAAAGTCTTCTCCACAGCCTGTTTATGTGTCTGAACCTCTTTTTATGTGTCAACACTGATAAAAA
>NZ_JAEHBO010000160.1:0-4079 GCF_016483575.1 Bacillus cereus group sp. N12 | reverse complement strand
CTATAGGAGAGGCGCGAAAATGGTCTATTATAAATACCAACAAACGCAACCTTCTTAAATGAGCTAACATTCTATATACAATTGTCATATCTTCTATTCACTTCCACTTACTACAAAAAGAAAAAAAGATTGAATTCTAATCTTTTTGTGATACCATATGTTATGAGCCTGCAAATAAACATCATAATTTTCAGATAAATAAACTAAAAAATTATGTTAGACTATAAAAAGGTGGGGTATTAATGGACTCACAAGTGATTTATGCCATTTTGGCATCTTTCATCACTGTACTCGTCGTTACTCCTTTAGTTATTAAATTAGCTTTTAAAATAGGAGCAACAGATAAGCCAAATGCGCGTAAAGTACACCAAAAGATTATGCCTCGTCTTGGCGGATTAGCAATATTTATCGGTGTAGCTGTAGGATTTGTTGTTGGCGGGTTATATGAACAAAGAATGTTATCGATAACATTAGGTGCGATTATCATTGTAATCATCGGGATTTTAGATGATATGTACGAACTATCTGCGAAGGTAAAATTCGGTGGACAACTATTAGTTGCAGCTATGATTGTAAAAAGTGGATTATTAGTGCAAGTATTATATATTCCAATCCTCGGGGATACTGAACTCGGATGGCTTGCTTATCCAATTACAGTGTTTTGGATTGTAGGTATTACAAATGCAATCAACTTAATTGACGGATTAGATGGATTGTCCGCTGGAATTTCATCTATCGTACTTGCAACACTGGCATATATGGCCTTCACTAGCCCATGGGGTACTGGAACAGCTATCATTTTACCTCTAGCACTAATTGCACTTGCAAGTACACTTGGATTTTTATTCTATAACTTCCATCCAGCAAAAATTTTCATGGGAGATACAGGAGCACTATTTTTAGGATACTGTATTTCTGTCATATCGTTACTTGGATTATACAAAAGTGTAACGTTATTCAGCTTCATCGTTCCAGTTATCATTTTAGGTGTACCTGTATTTGATACGGCATTCGCAATTATCCGCCGTATCGTAAATAAAAAACCTATTTCAGCGCCAGATAAATCGCATTTACATCACCGTTTGCTTGCAATGGGATTCTCTCATCGTAAAACGGTACTAATTATATACGCATTCGGTATCTTCTTTAGTGTAAATGCCATTATTTTCACTAGTGCGACATTATGGTTATCCATTATTCTTCTTTTCATTTTAATCTTCTTCACAGAAATCATTGCTGAAATAATCGGCCTTGTACACGAACGTTACAAACCAATTATTTCCTTCTATAAAAAAATGAAAAAACGCGAAGACTAATTGTAGTATAGCCTTTACAATTATGAAATATTCAAATAGCATCCTCTTTCTTTGAAGAGGATGCTATTTTTTATTTTTTACTCCTTATTTGACATTTCCAAAATATAGATTGTTTGAGAGTCCCTTTATTGGAGAAAGATATACATAATAAAAAAAGTATTAAATTTTATTTTTTACATCTTGATTGTCAAACTGAGGGTGAATGTTATGATCAAGCGAGTATTTCAATGTATCATTTTATTTTTCACAATTACTATATACACGTCATCTAATTCTGAAGCAACTACAATTATTCCTGCTGAACATCATCCAAATGCTGAAACGACCTCTCCTACACAAAAGATTGCGTACTTAACATTTGATGATGGACCAAACAAATATACGATGCAAATTTTAAACATTTTAAAAGAAAAGAATGGAAAAGCAACCTTCTTTGTTATTGGTGGAAAAGTACCGCATTACCAAAAGACGATGCAGCGATTAATTAAAGACGGACATTATATTGGACTTCATAGTATGTCACACGATGTAAAACGCCTTTATACTGGCGATCCTTCCACTTTAATTACAGAAATGGAACAAACTCAAAACATTGTCCAGCAAGTTACAAAATTAAATACACACCTCGTCCGCGTTCCATACGGTAGCATGCCTTACTTAAAAAAGAATTATCGTGATGCTCTTGTATCAGCTCGATATAAAATGTGGGATTGGACAATTGATACATATGATTGGAAAAGCTATGACAATCCTTCTGCCATACTAGAAAGAGTACGTAATCAAAGTGATGAACAAGTCGAAGTTATTTTAATGCACGATTCAAGTGTCACTGTACAAATACTGCCAAAAGTAATCGATTATTTACAGTCACAAGGATACAAACTTCTTCCTTATAATCCCTCTTCCCATCTCGAAGTTAATTTTTGGAAAGACACAAGATTGTAACAGCTTTAGTGCCTATATGCTAAAGCTGTTTTATTTTTCTCTTCCCACCCTTCTCATTTTTGTGTAAAATTTTAAATAGTGATGAAGTTTCGAGGTGAATAGAAATGAAACGAATAGATCTCATTTTTAACGCAATACAAGAAGGAAATTACACAGAAGGTATAACCGCATTAGAACTCGCTACCCTGTTGCAACTAGATCGTGCCAATGTAAGTAGCGACTTAAACAAACTTGTAAAAGATAAACGTTTATTAAAAACAAATACGCGCCCTGTTCGTTTTCATATAGAAACGAACACTTCGTTGGAAACGCATTCAAAAGACGTGACTTCACTAGATACATTTGCAATTGAAAATACGAGCCTTAAAATCGCAATTGAAAAGGCGAAAGCTTCTATTCTCTATCCTCCAAACGGTATGCATACTTTACTACTAGGAGAAACAGGAGTCGGAAAATCTATGTTTGCTTCTTTAATGCACGAATATGCAATTGAAGTTGAACAGCTTCCAAAAAAGGCACCATTTATCGTCTTTAACTGTGCTGATTATGCAAACAATCCACAGCTACTACTTGGACAGTTATTTGGGATCAAAAAAGGAGCTTACACAGGTGCGAATGATCAAAAAGGGTTAATTGAAAAAGCACATGAAGGAATTCTTTTCTTAGATGAAGTACACCGCCTTCCTCCAGAAGGACAGGAAATGCTCTTCACTTTTATTGACCGCGGAGTATATCGCCGCCTAGGAGAAACAGAAAACGAGCGTAAAGCACAAGTATTAATCATTACTGCAACAACAGAAGAACCAAATTCATTTTTATTAAAAACATTTACAAGACGTATACCGATGACTGTCACGCTTCCACCACTTCGTGAGCGTACACATAAAGAACGCTTTGCTTTACTACAACTATTTTTCACAAATGAAGCAATTCGGCTAAGGAAAGAAATTCATGTTAGCCCGAACGCAATGCGTGCTTTCGTCTTTTACAATTGTCCCAATAACATCGGTCAATTAAAAACAGATGTACAAATCGCCTGTGCGAAAGCTTATTCTGATTTTGTAACAAAGAAACGTGATTCTGTCTATGTTTCAAGTACAGATTTACCTTGGTATATGAAAGAAGGGCTATTTATTGAAAGAAAGAGCCGTCACCTTTACCAAATACCAAATGAAACATTTGTATTTACGGGAGATGAAGGTTGGAGTAAACATAAAGCAGAAGATGAAAAACGGTCTTCTATTTACGACTATATTGATTATAAATATGAAGAACTTCAAGCACGCGGTATTGAAGAGGAAGAATTAGAATTACTAATAGAAAATGATATTCAAAGCTTTTTCGTACAATATTTTAACCAAATGTCCAAAAAGACAAGTCATGAAAATGTTTTTAAAATTGTTGATCGTAACATCGTTTCCGTATGTGAAAAAATTGCGGAGCTCGCTGAAAAACATTTATCTAAGACGTTTGATGAAAAAGTCTTTCTCGCATTAAGTTTACATGTACAGACAACTCTACAACGTTTACAAAGCGGGAAGCAAATTCATCACCCACAATTGAATCAAATTCGTACGAAATATAAAGAAGCTTTTTCCGTAGCTATGCAATGCATTCAACTACTGGAAGAAGAATTACAAATAACCATGCCCATGGATGAAGCTGGCTTCTTAACAATGTTCTTCGTTGTTGATCCAATTCCTGCTTCCCAAACAGAAGTAAAAGTATTAATATTAGCGCACGGTAATGGCATCGCAACAGAAATGGCAAACGTTGCAAATGAACTCCTCGGTATTGATGAAGTGACCGGTATTGATA
>NZ_JAEHBO010000016.1:0-89432 GCF_016483575.1 Bacillus cereus group sp. N12 | reverse complement strand
TGTAAGTGTATCACATGTAACGGTATTTGGAGGATGAGGTAAAGTATGAAACGTTTTTTTGCAGCATTGTTTACTATACTAGGTGCGATAACTGCCCTTGGGATTTTCTTTACAAATAAAGTGATGTACTTGAAGAAAAAAACAGAGGAAGAAGTTCTAGAAAGAGAATCGAAAAAACATTTTCGTATAGAAGATTTTGATGCTCTTCATAAAGAAGAAATTCATATCCCTTCGCAATTCGGATATGATCTTCATGGATATTACATTCCTGCAGGTCATTCCAACAAGTTTATGGTTTTTTGTCACGGCGTAACTGTAAACAAAATGAACTCTGTAAAATATGCAAACTTATTTTTAAGCAGAGGATATAATGTCCTTATTTATGATCATCGTCGTCATGGTAAAACCGGAGGAAAAACAACAAGCTATGGATACTATGAAAAACATGATTTAAAATCAGTAGTTGACTGGCTAAAAAGTCGTTTTGGCACAAATATAATACTCGGTATTCATGGTGAATCTATGGGCGCTGCAACACTACTTCAATACGCAGGACTTGTAGAAGATGGTGCTGATTTCTATATTGCAGATTGTCCTTTTTCTGATTTCTATGGGCAATTACAGCACCGCTTAAAGGTTGAATTCCATTTACCCAAATGGCCTTTATTACCATTAGCAAATGCTTTTTTAAAAGTTCGTGACGGGTATACAATTCGTGAAGTTTCACCAATCGACTGTATAAAAAACATTAACAATCCCGTTCTCTTTATTCATAGTAAAGATGACGATTATATTTTAGCCGATATGACAAAAGCTCTATATGAAGCAAAAGAAAATAATAAACAACTTTATATTGCAGAACACGGTGCACACGCTTGCTCTTATAACGAAAATAAAGAGGAGTATGAAGCAGCTCTTGATCAATTTTTGAACACATACGTAAAAGAAACAAAAAACAGGCTTGCATAAGCCTGTTTTTTTCATTGCGATAAAACGTCTGTAACTTGTTCCATGTTTTCAGAAATCCATTGCACAGCTTCATCTAGCGTTGGAAATTCTGTCGTTTGAAACGTTACCTCATCTTGAAGTAACCAAACATCCTTCGCTTCTTGTCCTACACCGGCAATCGACCAGTGCAATAAACTATATGGATGATTATCATTCAAAAATGATGCCCACGTGCGCTCATTTGCAATATTTCGTAATGTAAGTAATTGTTTATCCATCTTTCGTCACCTTACTCTAGTCAGTTATAAAAAACATTATAACACTCTCTTCTCTCCCAAAGAAAGTGTTCTTTTTATCCCGCGTTAACGGGCAGTGAGACTCCCATCTCAAAATTCGGCTGAAGCAAAGAAGTTAGGCGGGAGATTAACTGCCCGTAATCGCCCGATTGGTGAAGGCTAATAATCAGTGGAATGAACCCCCTCCACTAATTAAAGTTTCACTTTATATTGTCAAGCGCTTCCCTTGATTATATGATGAAATTAAGCGTTTGGGAAGGAGGGATAGCGTTGGCAAAAGTACAAATTAAAGTAAATGATAATGGCTCTTTTCGCGTTACAGGGGACGTGGAATTAGTCGACTCACAAGGGAATGTATTCCCAGCAAAACCAGCATTTTCTTTATGCCGTTGTGGTTTATCAAAAAATATGCCTTATTGCGATGCTTCGCATAAAGGTAAATTCGAATCTGTTGTTAGAGCACCAGAGGCAAAGTAATTTTGTATGTGACATGCACATTTTTTGTGCATGTTTTTTCTTTTAATCAAAGTCTGGATATTCCTTTTGCTAACAACATTTCTAACACTTTTGTCTCCATTTCAATCTCCATATATTTTCACACAATTCTTCACATTCAAATATTTTTTGCTAGCCTTTTTTCTTTTTTGTGCTATAATTTGACCAAACAGCATCCTTCGGGGTCGGGTGAAATTCCCAACCGGCGGTGATGAAGTGAAAACTTCTAAGTCCGTGACCCGTTTTCAACTCGAAAACGGTGGATCTAGTGAAACTCTAGGGCCGACAGTATAGTCTGGATGGGAGAAGGATATGTTTCTAGTTTTTTATATAGTGAATACACTTTTATTTCAGTATGCATATTTTTATACATTCATTTTGAATTTATATATATGTTTAGTTTTCTATACTCATTTTTTATACTGAAATAAAAAAGAGACAACTAGTGTTTAAAAAATTCGATATTTTGCTAGGTTTTTTCCTTATGCAAAAATGTCAATCATCGCTAGGTTTCTTTCCTGTACTTTCGTATTCGAACTATAATTCTAGAAATCACGTCTCCCAAACCCCAAGGATATTAAATCCTTGGGGTTTTTTGATTTTTTTAGGAGAGGTGAAGAGAATGACTGATCAAGAATATATGAGGATTGCCTTGCAATTAGCTAAGGGGACATCAGGACAAACGAGTCCGAATCCTATGGTTGGTGCTGTTGTTGTAAAAGATGGAAACATCGTCGGAATGGGCGCTCATTTACGTGCTGGTGAAGAACACGCGGAAGTTCATGCCCTTCATATGGCTGGTGAGAAAGCCAAAAACGCTACCGTCTATGTAACACTTGAGCCGTGTAGCCACTTTGGAAAAACACCACCTTGCTGTGAATTACTCATCGAAAAGGGAGTTAAGCGTGTTGTAATTGCTACTCTCGATTGTAATCCGCTCGTTTCTGGTAACGGAAAAAGAAGATTAGAGGAAGCTGGAATTGAAGTAACTACCGGTGTTCTTGAAGCAGAAGCAGTTTTATTAAATCGTTACTTTTTTCACTACATGAAAACGAAACGCCCATTTGTCACGATAAAAACCGCGATGAGCTTAGATGGCAAAACAGCCACTGTAACTGGTGAAAGTAAGTGGATTACTGGTGCAGAAGCACGCGCTGACGTTCACCAATATCGCCATACACATGATGCAATTCTTGTTGGCGTGAATACAGTTATAGCCGACAATCCACATTTAACAACAAGAATTCCAAATGGCGGGAAACATTCTATTCGCATTATTTTAGATACCCATTTACGAACGCCACCATCTTCTCATGTCATAACAGATACTTTAGCACCGACATGGATTATTGTAGGTAAGAATGTAAATAAAGAGAAAATAGCTTCTTATGAATCTAAAAATATAGCGATATTCCAAATGAAAACGAAGCAAATTGAAATTCAAGATGTTTTAGATCTACTCGGTGAAAAACAAATCCTGTCTCTCTTCATCGAAGGTGGACAAACTGTTCATGCAAGTTTCTTACAAACAAACAATTTCAATGAAATTGTAACCTATATAAGCCCGAAATTAATTGGCGGGAAAGGTGCTCCTACTCTTTTTGGAGGAAACGGTTTTTCAAAATTACAAGATTCGCTTTCCATGAAAATTCAAGAGATGAAACAAATTGGCGATGATATCAAAATTATTGCGACTGCCCGAAATGAGGTGACGAAATGTTTACAGGAATTGTAGAAGAATTAGGAACGATCACAAACATGCAACAAAGCGGAGAAGCGATGAAATTAACGATCCATGCAAATGAAATTTTATCTGATGTCCATTTAGGTGATAGTATCGCGGTTAACGGGATTTGCTTAACTGTAACGAGCTTTACAACTACTTCATTTACAGTTGATGCAATGCCTGAAACGCTGAAATCAACATCACTTCGCCTGCTTAAATCACACTCTAAAGTAAATTTAGAGCGGGCCATGGCTGCAAACGGGCGCTTTGGTGGACATTTCGTTTCAGGACATATCGATGGCATCGGGACAATTTTAACTAAAAAACAACATTACAATGCCGTCTATTACAAAATAGCAATTTCCGATGAATTGCTACGCTATTGTTTGCATAAAGGATCCGTTGCTGTTGATGGAACGAGTTTAACGATATTTGATATAGACGAATCTTCCATAACAATTTCACTCATCCCACACACAGTAAGCGAATCTGTCATCGGAGAAAAGAATGCCGGAGATATCGTAAACATTGAGTGTGACATGATTGGTAAATATATCGAACGCTTTATTTCTAAACCTGTAAAACGAACGGGGTCAATGTCCGAAAGCTTTTTACAAGAAAACGGATTTCTATAAGGGGGAAACATAATGTTTCATCGTATTGAAGAAGCTCTAGAAGATTTAAAACAAGGAAAAGTCGTTATCGTATGCGACGATGAAAACCGAGAAAATGAAGGCGATTTTATCGCTTTAGCAGAGTATATTACGCCAGAAACAATTAATTTTATGATTACACATGGTCGCGGCCTCGTTTGCGTACCGATTACGGAAGGGTACGCAGAGCGCCTACAATTAGAACCAATGGTATCTCATAATACAGATTCACATCATACTGCGTTTACAGTGAGCATTGATCATGTTTCTACAACAACAGGGATTAGCGCTCACGAACGTGCAACTACGATACAAGAATTGTTAAACCCTGCATCTAAAGGTGCTGATTTCAATCGACCTGGACATATCTTTCCATTAATCGCAAAAGAAGGCGGTGTCCTTCGCCGTTCAGGTCATACAGAAGCTGCTGTCGATTTAGCAAAACTTTGCGGAGCAGAACCTGCTGGAGTCATTTGCGAGATTATTAATGAGGACGGTACGATGGCACGTGTACCTGATTTACTACAGTGCGCAAAACAATTTGATATAAAAATGATTACGATAGAAGATTTAATTGTTTATCGCCGCCATCATGAAACACTTGTGACGAGAGAAGTGGAAATTACCTTACCTACAGATTTCGGTACTTTCCAAGCAATTGGCTATTCTAACTCATTAGATACGAAAGAACATATTGCGCTCATAAAAGGTGATATTTCAACAGGTGAACCGGTGCTTGTACGTGTTCATTCTGAATGTTTAACAGGAGATGTATTCGGTTCATGTCGCTGTGATTGCGGACCACAACTCCATGCAGCACTTGCTCAAATTGAGCGTGAAGGAAAAGGTGTTCTTCTTTATATGAGACAAGAAGGACGAGGCATCGGGCTTCTTAATAAGCTTCGCGCTTATAAATTGCAGGAAGAAGGATTCGATACTGTAGAAGCAAATGAAAAACTCGGCTTCCCTGCTGACCTTCGTGATTATGGTATCGGCGCTCAAATATTAAAAGATTTAGGCTTACAAAGTTTACGATTATTAACGAATAATCCAAGAAAAATTGCTGGCTTACAAGGTTACGATTTAGAAGTAGTCGAGCGTGTACCGTTGCAAATGCCAACAAAAGAAGAGAATAAAACATATTTACAAACGAAAGTAAACAAATTAGGACATTTATTAAACTTATAATCAAAGGAGAGATTTATTATGGTATTCGAAGGTCATTTAGTTGGTACAGGATTAAAAGTTGGGGTTGTTGTTGGACGTTTTAATGAATTTATTACAAGTAAATTACTTGGCGGCGCTTTAGACGGATTAAAACGTCACGGCGTAGAAGAAAATGATATTGATGTCGCTTGGGTTCCTGGTGCATTTGAAATTCCTTTAATCGCTAAAAAGATGGCCTGTAGCGGAAAGTATGATGCTGTTATTACTTTAGGTACTGTAATCCGTGGAGCTACTACACATTACGATTACGTTTGTAATGAAGTAGCAAAAGGTGTTGCGTCTTTATCACTACAAACTGACATCCCTGTTATTTTCGGTGTATTAACGACAGAAACAATTGAACAAGCGATTGAACGTGCAGGTACGAAAGCTGGTAATAAAGGATATGAATCAGCCGTTGCTGCCATTGAAATGGCTCACTTATCAAAACAATGGGCATAAAAAAAGAGGCTGCGGCCTCTTTTTATTTTTTCGCTTTTTTTCGTACATCTTTTATTAATTCATTCATCGTTTTTCCTTCTGTCTTTATACGAAGTGCTTGCGCTGTTCTCCATACATTCTCTCTTTTTTTCGCTTCTTCTATAATAGTAATTTCTTTTCGTACTTCCTTTAAATCTTTCCCTTCCGTTTTCAATCCAAAATGTTCAGCTTTCGTTCGAAAATGTTGTTCAATTCTTTGTTGCATCTCTTTTTGTTCAGGATTTTCAGCGGCCTTAACTGGATCAGTACTTATTGCTTTTATTAAAATTAGACAGGTCATAATCGCTAATATGTATTTGTGCATGTAAAATCCTCCAACCCAATATAAAATACATATTTACTATGTACAACTAGGGCTTGGAAAATTCGTCCGCAAAAATTCTTTTTCTCACTCAAAACCCATTCGTATCAAGTGATAATAGCCTTTTATTACATTTTATTTACAAAAAAAGCAAACTCTTTTACAAGTTTGCTTTTTCCTCTATCTTATAGTGCACATTCCTCAATCTCAAATCCTAAATCTTCAATCATACCCCAGTCTGCAGTTGGCTCTTGTCCAGCTGTCGTTAAGTAATCCCCGACAAAAATAGAGTTTGCTGCAAATAAGCCGAGTGGCTGTACAGAACGTAAATTAATTTCGCGACCTCCTGAAATACGAATTTCTTTTGTTGGGTTTACGAAACGCATCATCGCCAATACTTTTAAACATTCTACAGGTGTTAACTCTTTTTGTCCTTCAAGCGGTGTGCCCTTTACAGCAACGAGGAAATTACACGGAATAGAATCTGCATCTATACGTTGTAATTCAAATGCTATTTCAGCACGTTCTTCAATTGTTTCTCCCATTCCAAAAATCGCCCCAGAGCATGGTGAAATACCAGCTTGTTTCGCTTTTTGAACCGTATCAACACGATCGTCATACGTATGAGTTGAGCAAATGCTTTCATAATTGTTTTCATGTGTATTTAAGTTGTGGTTATAACGATGAACACCAGCTTCTGCTAAGCGTCCTGCTTGATCTTCGTTTAAGAAACCTAAACAGCAACAAATCTTCAAATCTGTCGTTTCACGAATTTCCTTCACAGCCCCAATTACGTGATTTACTTCTTTATCTGTCGGGCGACGGCCAGATGCTACAATACAATATGTACCCGCTTTACGGCGAATTGCTTCATGTGCTCCTTCTACAATCTTCTCCTGCGTTAACCATGCATATTTATCAATTGGTGCTTCTGAAATAATAGACTGTGAACAATACCCACAATCTTCAGGACATAAGCCAGATTTCGTATTAATAATCATATTCAATTTTATTTTCTTACCAAAATGATGATGACGAATGATGTAGGCTGCATTCATAATTTCTAAAACTTCTGTATCATCAGCTTCTAATATTGCTATTGCATCTTCTTTCGTAATCATTTTCTCTTCTACTACGTCGTATGCAAGTTTTTTCCAATCCCTTTTTGTTTGTACTTGTTTCATTTCATCTCTTCCCCTCTTTTGTTATATACGTAAATAAAGCATGATACGTTGCCATTATCCCTTCATTTCCCGTGAAGTCTCTTTCGTATATACGAAGCATCGCACGAAAGAGTGAGGGACTTTGGCAATATGATTCTTCATTACTATTGGTCGCTCCTACTTTTCGAATAGAATGCAGAAACTCTCTAACTTCTGCAAAACTCTCTATGTAACATGTTTCAGAAACATGTACATCCCCTGTTTCTATCTTGCATATATGGCGTAACTGATCTTTCGAATAAAAACGTTGACCTATCACTATTTCATTTCGTATATTTTTTTCTTCTTTCGCCCTCCGAAACGAATTGTGAAGCTCTTGAAAAGTTTCTTGTCCAAACGTTGAAAAGAGTAGTATCCCATCTGTAGACAAATGATGAAATAGATTTTTAATCACTTGTTTTAAATCATTTAGCCATTGAAATGTAGCATTTGAAATAATGACATCATATGATTCTTCTAATCGTAATCGTTCGATATCTTCACAGTGAAACGTTACATTTTTTACATTTTGTCTAGTTTTCGCAACCGCAATCATACTTTCAGCAAAATCAATAGCTGTAATATGCGCTTTTGGAAATAAGTTTGATAATTTCTCTGTGACATAACCTGTCCCGCATCCAAGTTCTAAAATACGTATCGATGAATTTGCACTATATCGTCGATTCAATGTAGAAAGTAATGAATGTGCCATCTTTTTTTGTACATTTGCATATTGATCGTAAGATACAGCTGCCACGTTAAACCGTTTTTGCAGTAACGTTTTGTTGATCATGTCGTATCCCCTCTACAAATTGAATTACCTCATTTGCGCAATATTCAAAATTCGTTATACATAATGCGTGTCCTGCCTCACTTACTACCTTGAGTGTTACATTTGTATTGTCCGCCATACTATGAGCAGCAGACAATGGACATATTACATCCTGCTCTCCATGAATAAATAGTATAGGTGCTTGAATTTCTTTCAGCTCTCCTCTCATATCTGTTTCTATTAAATAATCCAAACCTAATTGTAAAGACTGAATAGAATCCCCTTTAAAATGTTTTACAATATCTTCAAAACATTTATTCTCTTTCAACTCATCTTTCGTAAACATATTTTCATAGAACCGCTTGAGCGTATCTTCTTTCTTCCCCACCAAATTCTTTTTCAGCCGTTCTACATGCAAAGAATTCCATCCACTTGTATAGTCACTCGTATTTGTAAATTTAGCAGTACCACCAATTAATACGATACCTTTCGCCTTAATCTTTTTATAGGCTTGAATTGCCGCTAAAGCTCCTAATGACCATCCAACTAAAATTACATTTTCATCATGCGCTACATCTATTATTCGTTCCGCAAACTCGCCTATCTCTTTCACGTTACGCCAATCTATGCATTGAACAGGATATTCTTTGAAATACGGAAGTACTAAATCCCAAACATTTTCTTCCATTCCCCATCCAGGGATAAAAATAATCTTTAGCTCTTTCATACGAAAAGCTCCTCTTCTTTCGCAATGTGAATAATTTGGTCAATGGCCCATTTTAAATCAGCTATTGTATGTTGTGACGTAACAGCAAAACGGACCCGGGAACTATTAATTGGAACCGTCGGTGGACGAATTGCAATTGCTGCGATGTCTACCTCTTGTAATCTTTTACTAAACCGTAAAGCATTTTCATTTGAACCGACTACAATCGGTACAATATGAGTTGAGCTATTCCCAATATCAAAACCAGCTTCTCGTAAATGGGTTCTGAAATATGCACCATTCGCTATAAGACTCTCTCTTCTTTCGTTATCTTCTTTCACAATTTCAATTGCTTTTCGTATCGCCCCTAATATTCCTGGTGGTAAGGCTGTAGTAAAAATAAAGCTTCTCATCATATTTCGTAAATACTCTATATAAATTGCATCGCCTGTCAAATACGCACCATAGCACCCTAAAGCTTTACTAAACGTCCCCATATGTATATCAATTTTTTGAGCAATGTCTTTTTCTATATGAGATAACCCAGCTCCATCGATTCCATATATTCCACTCGCATGCGCTTCATCAACTATAATGATTGCCCCGTATTTCTCCTTAAGCTGCACTAATTCTCTCAAGTATGCAGTATCACCATCCATACTAAAAACAGTATCAGTTACGATTAATTTCCTCTTTTCAGGTGACGCTATTTTCAATAACTTCTCTAAATGATCCAAATCATTGTGACGATACCTTTTATGTTCTGCGCCGCTTAATATAATTCCATCAACAATACTTGCGTGATTTAATTTATCACTAAACACAATATCGTGACGACAGGCTAAAGCAGATATAGCACCTACATTTGCTGTATATCCACTATTTACAATTAGTGCTCTTTCAGTACCTTTCCAGTTGCATACACTTCTCTCAACCTCTTCATACAATGGATAATTTCCTACAACGAGGCGAGAGGCAGTCGCACCAGTTCCATATTTTTTTGTACACGCAATAGCAGCTTCTTTTAATCTTTCATCCCCAGCTAATCCTAAATAATTATTTGATGCTAAATTTAACAACCTTTTTTTATCTCGAATAAGCCACGTCTCTTCTGCTTGCTCTGTTACATGCAAATTACGATACTGTCCTTGCTCATGTAATTGTTGTAATTTAGATTGAAGATGTGTGCGCCACGTTTGATTCATTTTGAATGAACTCCTCTAATTTTGAAATCATAATATGTTCTTTTGCTGATTCCAATAATTTTTCCCTAGTAAATTCACCTTCAAGAAATGGTAATAAACCTAAAACTGGTACTCCACTTAACTCCTCAATCATTTCTTCATTTTCTTGCACTCTTTCTTTGTCACATTCTTTACAACTAGACAAAATTACACCTGCTACTGTTAAACCGTGTGCCTGTGCATAAGAAATTGTTAAGACAGTATGATTTACTGTCCCTAGCGTAGGGCGAGCTACTATAATAAGAGGCAACTGTAATTGTTTTGCGAAATCAATTACTAAACTATCTTCAGTATATGGGACTGCAAGCCCGCCTGCCCCTTCGACAAATACGCTATTAAACTCTTTTAATAGTTCTTCATAGTGCCTCATAATGTCTTTTAACTTTACGACTCTTCCAGCTCTTTTCATCGCAAGTCTCGGAGCAAGCGGTTCTTCAATGGAATAAGGACAAATTTCATCTTCTTTTGTCGGTACACCCGATAATGCTTTTAATCTTGCTGCATCTCCCTCAGGGTTTGATGCAACATGTCCACTTTGCAACGGTTTATATACCCCTACGTTATATCCCAACTCTCTATATACACCTGCTAACGCACCTGCAACCACAGTTTTTCCAACTTCAGTATCTGTTGCTGTTATGAAAAAACCGCTCATTCTTCTCCCTCCGTAACATCTGAGATTGCTTTATATAAAATGCGTAACATATCATCAATCTCATCAATTGTAGAAGCAAGAGGAGGCATAAATACAATCGTGTTACCGAGCGGTCGTAAAATCATGCCAAGATCTCTTGAGCGTTTACATACTTGCACACCGACTCTTTCTGTCCATTCAAACGATTCTTTCGTTTCCTTATTCTTCACTAGTTCAATACCAACCATTAACCCACACTGACGAATATCACCTACATGTTTATATGCAAAGAGCGCTTCTAATTGCTTTGCTACATATTCTGTTTTACGTGCAACATCTTCTATTAAATTTGTTTTTTCATATAATTCTAGATTCGCAATTGCTACTGCACACCCTAACGGATTACCTGTGTAACTATGACCATGGAAAAATGATTTTTGTTCCTCATATTCTCCTAAGAAGGCATTATATATTTCGTCTGTCGTTACCGTAACTGCAACCGGTAAATAACCACCTGTTAAACCTTTCCCAGCGGTTAAAATGTCTGGCGTCACATTTTCATGTTCACATGCAAACATTTTTCCAGTGCGCCCAAATCCCGTTGCTACTTCATCCGTAATAAATAAAACATTATATGTTGTACATAAATCCCTTAGCCCTTTTAAATATCCTTTCGGCATTGTAATCATACCGCCAGCACCTTGCATTAAAGGTTCTACAATAATAGCTGCAATTTCTTCATGTTTTTCTTTCAGCATTTCTTCCATTTCTTCTAAATGTTTTTTTACAATTTGTTCCTTATTATCTCCATAAGGAGAACGATATGTATATGGATACGGCATTTTAATTGCTTCAAATAAGAGTGAACTATACACTTGGTGAAACAAGTCTATTGCTCCTACTGAAACAGCACCAATCGTATCACCGTGATATGCTTCTTTTAATGTAACAAATCTTTGTTTTCTCGGTTTCCCTTTATGTTGCCAATATTGGAAAGCCATCTTAATTGCTATTTCAACAGCTGTAGAACCAGAGTCTGAATAGAACACCTTCTTCAATCCTTCTGGTACAACCTCAATAATTTTTTCTGCTAATAAAATTGATGGAACGTTAGCAAGTCCTAACATAGTAGAATGAGCAATTTTATTTAATTGCTCACGAATTGCTTCATCTAATTCTGGCACTTGATGTCCGTGAACATTTAGCCAAATAGATGAAACCCCATCCCAATATTCATTTCCATTTACATCGTATAGCTTTCTTCCCTCTCCACGTTCAATAATGACAGGATCTTCTTCTAAATAATCTTTCATTTGTGTAAATGGGTGCCATACGTAAGCTTTATTTTTCTCTGATAATTCTTCATATGTATAAGATGATTTTTCAGTCGTATTACTATTTACAGTCACAATTGTCACCCCTAATGTTAACTAGTTTATAGATATAGTTAACATTAAATCCAAAAGACTGTCAATTATTTTTAAATTAAAAAGTTCTTAAAAAAGAACAACTTATCATACGATAAGTTGTTCTACTTTCCATGCTGTATCTTTCCGATTTCTAAAATAATCTCTTCATCTTTTTTTCCTTCTGTATCAATTCCCAGTTGTTTTGCGTGCTCAATTAATAAATCATGACGCTTCTCAAATCTAGCTGTGTTTACTTCTTTCGTAATTTCCTCTTTTGTTTTCTCATCAGTAGAAACTCCTAGTTTCGCAGCTGCTTTTTCCATCGACTTCTTCTCTTCCGTTTCTTTCACTTTCTTCACTTCTGATTGCTGGATTTGCTTTTGCTTCACCTGCTCTGATTCAGCTGCAAAAGCTGTGTAAATTCCAGAAATTCCGCCAATGACTAGTAAGGTGGTAAAAAGAATTAGTTTTTTCTTCACTCTTTTCTCCCCTTTCGAATTCATTATAACGCACATTTTTCAATGTTAAAACCTATCTCCTTTATTTCCCTAAAAAAATATTACACATTTTTATTGACATGTATGATGAATATATGATAAAAATTTAACTAACATCATATGAATCGGCGTTGATAGGATTTAGTAGTATTTCGATTTCTGATTTCAGAGAGCTGGTGGTCGGTGCGAACCAGTACAGAGCGAATTATGAATTACCCCCTGGAGCTTCTTTTACGAAACGTAAGGAGTAGTGAAAGACGGTTATAGACCGTTATGTCTAAAGAGTGGTGAAACGACACTGTTTCACAATTTAGGGTGGTACCGCGAATTTTTCGTCCCTGCATATATTGCAGGGGCGTTTTTTATTTTATTAACGCATATCATACGACCCTTTATTTTGTGATACATTCATTTTACAAGCTAGGGTGGTACCGCGATTTCTTCGTCCCTGCATAATTATATGCAGGGACGTTTTTTTATCCAATCATTTCCGTATCATATAGAAGTATTAACAAATTACCGGTAATTTGTCAAAAAATTCTAAAATTTAAAAGGAAATATACAATATTGGCGAATTTTATATAAAAAAGGCTATTCTCGATTAATTAGGAGGGGAAAACAATGGTTTCAAAAATTGAATCTGTTCTTTTAACAATTTTTATCTTTTTCTGTATTGGTTTTAGTGTTATTCAATTAGAAGTTTCACCGCATATCCCGATTTTATTCGGTATCGTTATTTTATTAGCGTTTGGGTTTATGAAAAAAATCTCTTGGTCTACTATGGAAAAAGGGATGATCAGTAGTATTTCAGCGGGGATTCCATCTATTTTTATTTTCTTACTTGTAGGCGTATTAATTAGTGTATGGATCGCAGCTGGAACAATTCCAACTTTAATGGTATACGGCTTCCAACTTGTATCTCCGAAAATTTTCGTTCCAACTGTTTTTGTTGTTTGTGCGATTGTTGGAACGAGTATCGGTAGTGCATTTACAACTGCTGCAACTGTAGGACTTGCCTTTATGGGCATGGGTAGTGCTCTTGGATACGATCCAGCGCTTATCGCTGGTGCAATTATTTCTGGTGCATTCTTTGGGGATAAAATGTCTCCTTTATCTGATACAACAAACTTAGCTCCTGCTGTAACCGGTGTAGATTTATTTGAACATATTCGTAACATGCTTTGGACGACAGTTCCAGCTTTCATTATTGCTTTTATTGCATATTTCATTTTAGGCAGTGGATCTGGAGGCAATGTTGATTTCACATCCTTTATTAGCACGTTAGAAAAAAATGCAACAATTTCTATCGTTACACTTATTCCAATTTTATTACTGTTCCTATTCGCATTCAAAAAGGTTCCAGCAGTTCCAACATTACTTGCTGGAATCGTAGTAGGAATCATTATTCTCTTTATTTTCAAACCTAGTACATCTCTAACTGATTTAATGAAAATTATGCAGGACGGTTACGTTTCTAAAACTGGTATAAAAGATATTGATAGCTTATTATCTCGCGGCGGTTTACAAAGTATGATGATGTCCGTTGCCCTTATTTTCCTAGCTCTTTGCATGGGAGGATTACTACAAGGGATGGGTATTATCGCGCAGCTGATGAATATCATCTCTAGCTTTGTTAAAAATAGTACACGCTTAATTATTTCTACTGCTTCAACTGCAATTGGTGTAAACTTCTTACTCGGCGAACAATACTTGTCAATCGTTTTAACAGGACAAGCATTCGCTAACAAATACGATGAAGTTGGTTTAGAACGTCGTAATTTATCACGAGTACTAGAAGATGCTGGTACAGTAATTAATCCACTCGTACCATGGGGTGTAAGTGGCGTATTCTTAACAAACGTCCTTAGCGTTCCAACATTCGATTACCTGCCATACACAATCTTCTGTTTAGCTTGTCCAGTTGTAACCATTATCGTCGGCTTTACTGGATTCGGTCTTTCATGGAAAAAAGAAAAAGCAGTACCAGTTTCATAATATACAAGTAAAAAAAGGATTACCGATTGCGGTAATCCTTTTTTTATACAACACTTTACTATCTATTTGCTTTCTTTCTTCTAAATAACATAAGTAATCCCGCTCCAACAAATGCAAGACCCGCTCCAATTGTAGAAGCAACACTTGCACCTGTTTTCGGTAAATCACGCTCATCTTTGTCAGCTTCTTTATTTTCACTTACAGTTGTCGTTGTTTCTTTTGTATTTTGATCATCTGTTGTAGTTTGTCCAGATCCTGCATTGTTTCCACTATTACCTTCATTTGTTGGTGGTGTCGTTGGATTTCCTCCATTATTACCTTCACCTGTTGGTGGTGTCGTTGGATTCCCTCCATTATTGCCTTCACCTGTTGGTGGTGTCGTTGGATTTCCTCCATTATTACCTTCACCTGTTGGTGGTGTTGTTGGTTTTTCTCCACCATCGTTCTTCTTCGTTATATCAATTGCATATTTTGCAAATTCATTTTCAGATGGTCCAACATATGATATTTTCCCATCTTTCTTTATATACTTTTGTGCATTTGGTGAAGAATCGAATGTTGTATTTAATTTATCTGCAACAATCGGCTTAAATGTCCAGTTTTGATCGGCTGCTGGATTAATAACTGGTGTTTCTTGCATATACTTCACAATGATTTGACGTGTTTCATCTTGTGATTGGTATACAACTTCCCCTTTACTTACACCTGGGAACGTTTGGCTACTTCCACGATAGTTATTTGTAGCGACGATAAATTCTTGATTGTCAGCTACTGGCTTACCTTTATACGTCATATTTACAATACGATTCGCATTTTCCCTTATAACTTTTCCATCTTTATCATATTTTGCTGGTTGCGTCACATCAATTTCGTATTTTAAACCATCTAAAATATCAAAGTTATATGTAGGATAGCCTATATTTACTAACGGCTGTTCTTTCGTTTCCTTTGGATCAATTTTATTAAACTGACCTGCAGACATTTCAAGCCATTCTTTCACTTGTGCCCCATTTACTTTTACAGCATATAAAGTATTTGGATATACATATAAATCTGCAACGTTTTTAATTGCTAACGTTCCAGCTGGAATATCCGTATAATATGTAGCACCGTTTCGGCCACCTGCTTTAAATGGTGCGCCTGCAGATAAAACTGGTATACCTTTAAACTTTTCGTACTCTGGTTTTTTAAGTTCTTGTTCTACGTACCATTTTTGCGCATTTGTCACAATTTGTACGGAAGGATCATCCTGTACTAGTGAAAAATAACTATTAATTGGTGCAGTCGTTTTACCTACAGGTGTATTTACATATTCGATTGTCTTTTCATGTTCATCTTTAATTTCATTAACTAATTTTTGATCCGACTGTACTAATGGATTACCTTTACCATCAGCAATCTTACGAAGTGCTGGCTTAGGTTGATCCTTTTTTTGTACTTCCCATTTTCCGTTTACCTTTTTCAATTGCATATCAATAATACCTAAGTTACTGCCAAAAACGCCAGGCATTACAACTGGAACACCATTAAATATATCCTGCACTTCAGTATGTGAATGTCCCATTAATACTGCATCTACGTCAGGAACCTCTGTTAAATAATACGACGCGTTTTCCATACCAACGTTGTATCCACTTTTATCAACACCGGAATGAGCTAGTGCAACGATAACATCTGCACCTTCTGCTTTCATTTTTGGTACCATTTTCTTCGCTGTTTCAACTATATCTTTCGCTTTAACTTTTCCTTCTAAATTTGCTTTATCCCAGTTCATAACTTGAGGTGGAACAAATCCCATTACGCCAATTTTCACCTTTTGTTTTTGTCCTGATTCATCCACTACTTCTTTCTCAAAAATATGATATGGTTTATCAAAGTAATGCTTGTCATTCTCATCATTACCATCATGGTCATCTATATAGACATTCGAGTTAATAACCGGGAAATCCGTTTTTTTAATCACTTTTTTTAAATACTCTAAACCGTAGTTAAATTCATGATTCCCAAGAGAGATGACGTCATACTTCATTAAATTCATTACACGATATAATGGATGGACATAGTTAGTATCAACAGAATTCTCCTGATCTTTTATTTTATTCGCTACATAATCTCCAAGCGGCGTCCCTTGTAATGCATCCCCATCATCAAATAGGACCGAGTTCTTCACTTCTTCACGTGCTTTATTAACGAGTGTTGCCGTTTGCACGAGACCTACTTTATTATCTGTTTTCGTTTGATAATAATCGTAATTCATTAAGTTAACGTGAATATCTGATGTTTCTAGAATTCGTAAGTTAACTGTACTCTCCCCAGTATTCTCATCCGCATGAGCTGTTGTTGGCAATACTTGCGGCGCTATTACACCTATAGCAAGAGTTGCTCCAGCTAGCATTTTTTTTGACTTTTTCACAAAAAATCCCCCTTATACAATTACCAGAAATAATGAAATGAATCCCTATCGGTCCATAATCACATACCTTTTTTCTTCTATTAGAGACACGATTTTCATTTCATCCTGCGCTAACGAGTAGTCCCCTTAAACGCTCGATTGATGAAGACTAACAATTAACGGGAGATAAAGCTCCCACTAAGTAGCATTTCACCTTATCTGACATTATCATATATAAAACTCTTTCGTATCGTCAATATTTTTTGACAAACTTCAACAAATTTTCTGTAAAGTTATTGTAAACTTTTCATAAACATATAATATGCCCTTACATTGCTAATACTGCTGAATATGATACAATTACCAATTACAAGGAGGATGAATTTATGAAAAAAGTCATCTTAATAGTTGTTTGTCTCCTCCTTCTAATCATTTCTTATTCTAATTTTGAAAAGAACGATGAGACAAAACAAAACGAACCTGAAGACAAAACAGAGAAAACATCTGCTCCAAGTTGGATTGATAAGCAAACAAACGACTCCTTTTATCACCTCGTATTAGGTGATTCACTCGCTAAAGGATATGGATCGACACAAGGTGGATTTGCTGAATTAGCTTCCAGACAAATAGAAGCACAAATTCATAAACCAATTACAGTAGAAAATCTTGGGATAAACGGCCTTACTACAGATCGTCTCGCTAAAAAAGTTCAATCAGAAGATGTAAAGCAAAAAATTAGAGCTGCAAATATAATTACGATTAATATTGGAGGAAATAATTTATTTCGCTTAAATCGTGATGTCGGTGTTATAGATGGTATTAAAATGTTAAATAAAGAAAAAGCTCATTTTGAAGCGGATATAAAAACTATTGTAAAGACAGTTCGAGATCAAAATCCGAACGCTTTACTCATTCTCTCAGAACTCTATAACCCGTTACAACTCGATGACTCCATCGCAAGTTATGCAGACATGTTTTTAGACGGATGGAATGAATCCGTTTATTCCATTTCAAAAGCAAATCAACCGTCTATCGTTTTACCAATTCGTAAATTAATATCGAATGATAAAAAAGATTTACTATTTGACCAAGTGCACCCAAATGATAACGGCTATGCGATTATTGCTAATACATTTACAAAGCAAGTGTTATCCTACAAATATTAAAGCTGCTGTGAAACAATTCTATTTTTATACCATGTCTTTTTTGTTACAATGAAAGTGGAAGGGGGCCTTTATATGGAATCACGCGAGTGGGAACGTATTGTTGATCATCTTCTTTCGCTAGTGCCTCTTTTTTATCGCAAATTTATGCTTCCTGGAGAATTTTCTTCTCAAAGACATATGCCGCCATCACATACACAAGTATTACTACTTTTGCATGAAAATGGCACATTAGCAGTTTCCGAAATCGGCAAGCGGCTAGCGATTTCAAGGCCTAACATGACACCTCTATTAAACAAACTTATTCAAGAGGAACTAATAGAGCGTCATTATAGCGAAAAAGATCGACGGGTCATTTTAATTTCTCTAACAGCTGAAGGGAAATTATTAGTAAATCAGTATCAGCAATTCATTTTAGACAAACTAAAAGAAAATTTCCAAACATTATCTGAGGAAGAGCGCGAAAAGCTCATTCAATCTCTTCAAACCATTCAAAATTTAATTTTGAAAACAAACGCATAAAGCTGCTTCTAAATAGAAGCAGCTTTATGATTCATAATAGTTACCGTAGTATACATTTGAATATGGCCATGTCGTTAAATATGGTTTTTGATCTTGCGTCGATTGTTGTGGTGGTATTTGTGGCAATTGCTGAAATTGTTGCTGTTGATACACTCCAACTTGCTGTCTCAGATCGTTTACCGGATAATAATTTATATATGGGTATACTTGAGGTACATAGTAATAATACATCCATTCTCTCCCCCTTTTTCTTAAACATATTCAAAGGAGAAAATGAATGTGCCATTCTTTATATTTGTACAAGTGGTTCTCTCACTTTTTTCTTTCTGTTCTTCAAACGTAACTTACGATTCTTTTCATATAAATAATGCACAACGAAATATGAAACTACACCGAATACAACTCCTAAAATTGTCATTCCAATTAATACATATACTTCACTCTGTAATAAGCTCTTTAACATCGTGAAAATGTGACTTGAAAACAAGTCCGATATCGTGAATGGTTCATGATGTATTTTTTGTACATGAAATGGATAAATCATTTTCCCTAGCGCATACGCAAGCGGAAATAAAAACACTGGGAGAAACGATATTTTCCCAATAATATTGCCAATAACTGCAGCAGGAAATGATCCTTTTGCTAATCGAACGATTGGATAAAATATTACATATACGAGCGATGCTGTATAAATTACTAACATTTCTAAACCAAAACCAATAGCAAAACCTAACGACACTTTCTTTGCTCCCTCTGGCGATCGAAGCAACTTATAATATTGAAACTTTAATATTCTCCACATCCGCTGAAAAAACGAATATGTTTGCTTAGTTGTTTTCACTCTCATCATCTCTTTAACTATATTTTATATGTAGTATGTCCTTACACGCACTGAATAACAAATTTAGTTTTCTCTTTCTATTATAAATGATATAAAAATGATTAACCAAATATACATCCGACATTTTAATATAAAAAACCTTCCTTTTAGGAAGGTTCTTCTACATTATTAAATAAACTTACTAATAATGCTTTTTGAGCATGTAATCGATTACCAGCTTGCTCAAAAACGATAGACTGTGGTCCATCAATAATTTCTCCTGTTACTTCTTCTTCACGATGAGCAGGTAAACAGTGTAAGAAACGATATGTTTGCTTTGCATGCATAACAAGTTCTTTATTGATTTGATAAGGTTGAAATAAAGTATATTTCTCTTCTTCTCCATCTTGCCCCATACTCATCCAAACATCAGTATAAATAAAATCTGCTTCCTGTACCGCTAATTCAGGATTATGCAAAATTTCAATTTCAGCGCCTGTTTCTTTAGCAATCGCTAACGCTTTTTTAACAATTTCCTCATTCGGTTCATACCCTACGGGTGTTGCCACAGTCATATTCATTCCGACTTTTGCACTCGCTAACAGTAACGAATGACACACATTATTCCCATCACCTACATAAGCCAATTTAATTCCTTTAAATGTATTCACTTCTTCATATATCGTCATTAAATCTGCTAATGCTTGACAAGGATGATGATCATCCGTTAATCCATTAATAACAGGAATGCTCGATTCTTTTGCCAACTCTTCTACATCCGCGTGTGAGAATGTACGTATCATAATCCCATCAATATAATGAGACAGTACTTTCGCAGTATCAGAAACGGTCTCTCCTCTTCCGATTTGCATCTCCTTCCCACTTAAAAACATTCCATGTCCTCCGAGCTGTACCATTCCTGCTTCAAAAGATACACGAGTACGAGTTGAATGTTTATCAAAGATAAGCCCTAATATTTTACCTTGTAATAAAGGCTCTTGCTTATTCTTTTTTAAATATATAGCGAACTCAATTAAAGAAATAATTTCTTCTTTCGTTAATTCTTCTAGTGTTAAAAGATCTTTCGTATTTAATTTCGGTACTTGTACAGTTGACATGAAATTTCCCCCTTATATAATTGATACGTTTTTTGTACAAACTACTTTTTTTATCATATATACTGCCTGTTCTAACTCTTCATTCGTTACAATGAGTGGCGGTAATAGTCTTATGACATTCGGCCCTGCTTGTAATACGAGTAGCCCGTCTTTTTCAAGTTGTTCTATAAAATTTGAAACTTCATGCTTATATTCGATTCCAATCATAAGCCCCTTGCCACGAATATTTTGAATACATTCGACATGACATAACTCTTCTTGCAATCTCTTTAATACGTATTCGCCCTTTTCCTGTACGTCTTTTAAAAAGGATGGTTCCTTGCTTACCTGTAACACTTCTTTCGCAGCAGTCATCGCAATATAATTCCCTCCAAAAGTTGAACCGTGTGATCCCGCATTAAAAGAAGAGCCCAGTTCTTTCCTACCAATTACTGCTCCAACGGGAATACCATTTCCAAGAGCCTTAGCGATAGTAACGATATCAGGTTTTATTCTCATTTGTTCGTAAGCGAATAGTGTTCCGGTTCTTCCTATACCCGTTTGTACTTCGTCTATAATAAATAGAGAACCGTACTTATTACATAATATTTCGATTTCTTTCAAAAAAAACGAATCAGCTAGTATGACTCCGCCCTCTCCTTGAACAACTTCTATCATTACTGCCGCAACTTCTTCATTCATTACTTCCTCTAATGCTTGTATATCGTTAAAAGGGATATGTAAAAAAGACGGAAGTAGTGGACCAAACCCTTCTTTCACCTTATCTTGACCTGTTGCACTCATCGTTCCAAATGTTCTACCGTGAAAAGACTGCTCACATGTTACGACTAGAGATTTTCCAGTATGCTTACGAGCTAGCTTTAAAGCTGCTTCATTCGCCTCTGCCCCGCTATTACAAAAAAACACATAATCTAATGCTGTATTTTCTGTTACTAACGATGCAACCTCTTCTTGTAAGGAGTTTGTAAATAAATTCGATATATGCCATATGTCTCCAAGTTGCTTTTCAACCGCCTTTACAACAGTAGGATGACAATGTCCTAAATTACATACTCCAATACCGGAAGTGAAATCTACATATTGCTTACCATGTTTATCAATAACTTTCGTTCCATTCCCCTTTACAAACTCAACGTTTCTTCTTCCATACGTTTGAAAAAGATGACTCGTCATACAATACTCACGCCTTTCGTTACCGTCGTTCCGATACACTCGCCTGTGACCTCAGTAAAATCCTTTGTACCATTCACAATACTTACCTTTTGTACTCCCATTTTTAATGATGTAAGTGCCGCCTGTACTTTCGGAATCATCCCGCCTGTAATAACACCTTTTTCTATAAAAGTTGCAATCTCAGACTCATCTGTTTTCTTTACCAATTTCCCTTCATGTAATATCCCATCTACATCTGTAATGAAAATAAGTTCTTTTGCGGATAGCGCATCCGCAATCCCAGCTGCAGCAGTATCCGCATTTATGTTATACACCTCATTACCATTTATTCCGATTGGGGCAATAACAGGAATATAATTCATATCTATTAATTTTTTTAATAAGGTTGTTTCTACATAACTTACCTCTCCTACATATCCTATTTCTTCGCTGACAGGTTGAACTTGAAGTAAATTACCATCACACCCTGAAAGCCCTACGGCCAGTAAATTATTCTTTTGTAAATTCATTACAAACTTTTTATTTGTACTACCACATAGCACCATTTGAACAACATCCCTCACTTCTTTTGGTGTTACTCGTAATCCATCTCTTTTTTCCACTTCGATATGACACTCTTTTAATTTGGCATCAATTTCTGGGCCACCACCATGGACAATCACTACCTTATACTTCTGTTGCAATTTCTTTATACAACCAAAAAACACATGATTTAATTGATCCAACATGCTACCGCCGCATTTAATTACGATATAATCACTCATCTTCTCTCTCCTTATGTACGATAACAAGCGTTTATTTTTACATAATCATAACTTAAGTCGCATCCCCAAGCTGATCCGGTCTCTTTTCCTACATGTAAATACACATCAATAATAATTTCATGTTCTTTTAATTTCTTTTTCATTTCCTCTTCAGAAAATATTTGAGGTTCACTATTTTTTAGCACACCGATAGATTGAAGAGTAATATCAATTGTATTTGGATTAATCGTTACTTCACTTTGTCCAATACTGCTAATAATTCGCCCCCAATTTGGGTCTTCACCGTGTATTGCGGTTTTCACAAGACTTGAACCAACTATTTGCTTTGCAATTTTCTTTGCCTCTTCACTCGCTTTAGCCCCTAGCACATTTACTTCTATTAACTTCGTAGCACCTTCACCATCTTGTGCAATTTTTTTTGCTAAATCTTCACATACCTTCTGTAAAGTAAATACGAAAGTTTCCCAATCTGTGTGTTCCATATTGATTGGTTTCGTTTCCGACAATCCACTTGCCATAACGATGACCATATCATTTGTAGAAGTATCTCCATCTACCGTAATTTGGTTAAATGTATGATTCGTAATTTGTGATAATGCTGTTTGCAATACTTCATGCTCTATATTGGCATCTGTTGTAATAAAACTAAGCATCGTTGCCATATTCGGATGAATCATTCCTGAACCTTTAGCAACACCAGCGATAGTCACTTCTTTTCCATCAATAATCATCTCATAACAAGTTTCTTTCGTTATAAGATCCGTCGTTAAAATTGCTTCACAAAAAGAATGAGCTTCACTTACTTCTTTTGTCGGTATAAGAGATGTAACTCCCTTGCGAATGCTATCCATCGGTAATAGTACTCCAATTACACCAGTTGAAGCGACCGCAACGTAATTTTCTTTCATCCCAAAATGTTCTGCCCCTAATGCGCGCATCTCGTAAGCGTCTTGCAAACCTTTCATTCCTGTACAAGCATTTGCATTTCCGCTATTAACGATAATTGCTTGTAATTTCCCTTCAGTTGCTATACTATCTTTCGTTACTTGCAGGGGTGCTGCTTGTATTTGATTTGTTGTATAAACAGCGGCGCACGATGCTGGTACGTCACAAACGATTGCACCTAAATCCTTTTTCTCCTTTTTCAAACCATTGCTAGTACCGATTGCCGAAAAGCCTTTCGGCGTTACAATTGAACCACTTTCTAATTTTGTAATAGACGCTACTTTAATCATCATGTCCCCCTTATGGATAAAGCGGCATATGCTGTAAACCTGTTGTCTCTTCCAATCCCGCTAATACATTTGCGTTTTGAATCGCTTGCCCAGCCGCACCTTTCATCATATTGTCTATAACAGAAACGACCGTAACTCTTTCTGTTCTTTCATCGTAAGCTACCCCAATATCACAATAATTTGAGCCCCTTACTTCTTTCGGACTTGGAAATTCTCCATGAGAGCGAACTCGAACGAAAGCTGAGTATTCATACGTTTCTTCATACAATTTTTGAAGCTGCTCTATTTTCATTTCCTTTTTCACTTTCGCATAAAGTGTAATCATAATCCCCCGTGATATCGGTATTAAATGTGTACTAAACGTGATTGGCTTCATTTCACTATTCCACTCTGCAAGCATTTGCTCAATCTCAGGAATATGCTGATGCTGATTAACTTTATAAATGTGTAAGTTATCATATAACTCAGGAAAGTGAGCCATTGTTGTTGGCGTTTTGCCCGCTCCAGATACTCCTGATTTCGCATCAATAATAATGGAATCTTCTTCAATTATGCCGCTACGCATTAACGGCGCTATCGCTAATAATACAGCTGTAGCAAAACATCCTGGGTTTGCAATTAAATCTGCATTTTGAACCTCAGACCTTTTCCATTCACTTAGCCCATATACTGCTTTCCTAAGAATTTCTTCTTGTGCAGCTGGCCTTTTATACCACAGTTCATATGATGGGGGATCTATCATACGAAAGTCTCCAGATAGGTCAATTACTTTTAAACCTACCTGTAATAATTTTGGAGTTAATTCTGCCGATACACCTGCTGGGGTTGCTAAAAATACAATTTCTGCTTCCTTCTCTATTTCCTCCACATCAATTTCTTGTAACGTATGGACAAGGATATTTCGAAAATGTGGATATACATTTGCTATACACTCACCAACTTGCGAAAAAGAATGGAGAGATGATATCGAAAAATACGGATGCTGCTCTAATAACCGAATTAATTCAATACCTCCATATCCAGTTGCTCCAATAATTGCGACTTTCATAAGTTCCTCCTCATATCGATTCTTTAGATTAAGTATGATTATAATATTGTATATTTATAGAGTCAATTAAATATTTATAAATTTTTAAAACTAAAAAAACTTAATTTTACTAGAAAAACAATATACTCAACCGAATTTTTATACAAGAATAGTGCATGGTAGTTTTTTCATTTCACTTCAAGTACAATAAAACAATACATACGTACATACAGGCGGGGAAAAATATGAACGAAAAGTTAATTGAGAAAATGATTATAAAAAGTTTTCAGCAATATCAATGCAATCCTGTATCAAAAGAGGATCAGGAAATGTTAGTAAAACATATTCAAGTGATTATTCATTCGAATAATGAAATTGACGTATACGAGGCAATTGAGGATACCGTTTACGATTATGTGACTGGAAAATAAAAAAAATAGGAGATTTCCATATGGAAATCTCCTATTTTTTACTTAATGATTTTCCTGCTACACGTTCAAATAAACCAGGGAATAACGCATAGAGCTTAGGCCCCATTCCCATCCACTTCGGCAAATTCACTTCACGTTTTTTCGTTTGCATCGCCTTTACGATTTGTTCTGCTACATATGTTGGTTTTAACATGTAACGTCCCATATTTTTTACATATGTACCAGATTGATCAGCTATTTCAAAAAAGTTCGTATCTATCGGTCCTGGGTTAATTGCTGTTACATAAATATCTGTATTCGATAATTCCATGCGCAAACTATTCGTAAACCCTAATACGGCATGTTTCGTTGCTGCATACGCACTCGATTTCGGAGTTGCAATTTTCCCAGCAAGTGAAGCTATATTAATTATATGTCCTTCGTTTCTTTTTACCATATAAGGTAATACCGCTTTCGTACAAGCTACTAGTCCAAATACATTTACTTGGAACATATCCTTTACTTCATCCATTGATGCCTCTTCAAACGTTTTAAAAATACCAAAACCCGCATTGTTTACCAATATATCAATACGTCCCACTTCTTGTAATACCTTTGAAAAAACAGATTGTACTTTCGTCTCTTCACTTACGTCTAATACATAATAATAGCAAGGCGTATTATAAGTTTTTTTTATTTTGTCTGCTAACGCTTGTAGTTTCTCCTCTGTTCGAGCCATTAATACTGGAGTCGCTCCCTGCTCTGCAACTTGCATTGCAACTTGCTCTCCAATTCCACTAGAAGCGCCTGTAATGACGATTACTTTTTCTTGTAAGCGTCCTATCATTGCTGTCACCTACTTTGCATAATAAATCAATTGTTGCGAAGATTCATCAATCATCACTTGTTGATTATATGCTAAAAAGTCTAATTGTCCAACAGTTTCGGAGATAGTAAGCGGCAATTGTTCTTTATATAATACTGGAAATAGCTTCACACATACTTCAAATGCTGTCATCGGTTTTTCCTTTAATAACTCAAGTACTTTAAATGCACGTGTTTCTTGCTTTTGTAACCTCGTTTCAATAAGTTGTTTCACATTTAGAACATCTTCCCCATGCCCTGATAAAATACGTGAAATATTCATTTCACTTAAACGTTTTAACGTTTGATTGTATTGTAGCAATGGACGTGCTCTTTCCGTTTGCCCTTCATATGGTGGTTCTAATATTGGATTTGAAGAAATATGACTAATGAGAGCATCCCCACCAATTAATATCCCATCGGATTCTCTATATAAAGAAATATGAGTAGAAGCATGACCTGGGGTTTCAATTACTGTAAACCCAGGTAAAGAATCAATACGATCCCCCTCTCTCACAGTATGTGTTAACGATCTATTACAAGAATATTTAAGTGTCCTTGTCGTCAATAATGCCTCGTCATTCAAAAATGCTGCTGGAACACCGAACTGCAAGGCTGTCTCTCTAAAAAACTCATGATACCGCTTTAAAAACTCTGGATTTTGCGTGATCCACGGCTCATTCCAAGGGTGTCCAATAATATTCGTTTTCTCAGAAAATATATTTAAAAGTCCACAATGATCCGCATGATGATGCGTAATCACTACCGTTTCAATATCTTCTATCGTATAACCTAATGCACCTAATTGACTTTCTAACGCATTTTTTGCCTCTTCTGTATTCGTCCCTGTATCAATTAATGTTAATGTCTCCCCCTCAACTAAAAACACATTCACAGTCTCAACTGCAAATGGCACAGGAATCTCCATTCGGTGAATCGCCGTCATGCTTAGCCCCCCCTGACTCTTTCCGGTTCAAAAATGAATACCTCTTCAGTTTACAACTTCTACATAAATTTGTCATTATTTTCAGATAAAAAGAGGTGTTTTCTATAAAAAACCGAATGTATGTACATTTATAAGTATTTCTAACCAAGTTTAAAGGAGGAACATCATGTCTATTCAAAACATATCCTTTCTCGGTGCAGGCTCTATTGCCGAAGCGATTATTGGTGGATTGTTACACGCAAATGTAGTTAAAGGAGAACAAATTACCGTAAGTAATCGTTCTAACGAGACAAGGTTACAAGAGCTACATACAAAATATGGTGTCAAAGGTACGCATAACAAAAAAGAACTACTTGCTAATACAAATATTCTTTTTCTAGCAATGAAACCAAAGGATGTTGCAGAAGCGCTTACCCCTCTTAAAGAATATATAAATAAGGATTTGCTTATTATTTCGTTATTAGCAGGTGTTTCTACTCACTCGATTAGAAACCTACTTCAAAAAAACGTTCCGATCATTCGTGCAATGCCAAATACATCTGCCGCTATTTTAAAATCAGCTACCGCTATTTCGCCTTCAAAACATACAACAGCGGAACATATTCAAACTGCAAAATCTTTATTTGAAACGGTCGGTCTCGTCTCTGTTGTAGAGGAAGAAGATATGCATGCTGTCACTGCATTGTCTGGAAGTGGACCAGCTTATATTTATTACGTAGTAGAGGCGATGGAAGACGCCGCAAAAAAAATTGGTTTAAAAGAAGATGTTGCAAAATCGCTTATTCTTCAGACGATGATTGGTGCTGCTGAAATGCTAAAAGCAAGCGAAAAACACCCTTCTATTTTGCGAAAGGAAATTACATCTCCTGGCGGAACTACCGAAGCAGGCATTGAAGTATTACAGGAAAATAAATTTCAACAAGCACTCGTTTCTTGTATTACACAGGCAACGAAACGATCACATGATCTTGGAAAAACATTGGAACAACTCACAAAAGAAAAATAAAAATGGAGCTCAATCTTACTTGAGCTCCATTTTTTATCATCATATACTTTTAGTTATTACTCTTTCCAAAAATCTCTTCTTGTAGACGACGACCTGTCGGTGTTGCTGCAAGCCCGCCTTCAGCTGTTTCACGAAGTGCTACTGGCATCGTTTGTCCGATTCTAAACATTGCCTCAATCACTTCATCACATGGAATTGTACTCGTTACACCAGCTAATGATAAATCCGCTGAAATCATCGCATTTGAAGCACCCGCTGCATTACGCTTTACACAAGGTACTTCTACAAGTCCTGCAACAGGATCGCACACTAAACCAAGCATATTCTTTAATGAAATTGCCATCGCTGTAGCTGCTTGATCTGGTGTTCCACCAGCCATCTCAACTGCTGCTGCCGCTGCCATTCCACTTGCTGAACCAACTTCTGCTTGGCATCCTCCTGCCGCACCAGAAATACAAGCATTATTCGCAACTACCATACCGAAAGCTCCTGCTGTAAATAAAAATTCAATCATTTCTTCACGTGTAGGTTGTAATTTTTCTTTCAGTGCAAACAGTACACCTGGCACTGTTCCAGCAGAACCTGCTGTTGGTGTTGCACAAATAATCCCCATCGCCGCGTTTACTTCATTTGTTGCAACAGCTTTACTCACTGCGTCCAAAATCGTATCTCCAGATAAGCCTTTTCCGCTCTTCATATACGCTTGAACTTTTACAGCATCACCGCCAGTTAAACCAGTTGGTGATTTCACGCCGCGAATACCACGTTCTACTGCTTGTTCCATCACGACTAAGTTCTTTTCCATACCAGCAATTACTTCTTCACGTGAAATATGTCTTGTTTCCATTTCACATTGAATCATAATTTCTGCGATTTTTACATTTTGTTCTTTAGCTTGCGCCACTAGTTCCGCTGCGTTCCGAAACATGGTGTGTCCCCCCTACAATTAATCCATAATAGTTACTTGACAAATATTTTGTTGCCCTTTTATTTCTTCAATCACTTCATCTGCTAACAATTCATCTGTTTCAATGACCATAAGCGCTCTTCTTCCTTTTTCTTTACGAGAAACGCTCATTGTACTAATGTTAATCTCGTGTTTCGCAAGAATGGAAGCTACAGCTGCGATAGCACCAAAGCGATCGTTATTTACAATAAGTAGTGCTGGACTCGTGCCTGTTAATTGAAGATCGAATCCGTTTAATTCTACAACTTCAATTTTACCGCCACCAATTGAGCAAGCAACAACTTCAATTTCCTCTTCACCTTTATACAGACGAATTTTCGCTGTATTTGGATGCGGAGCATTTGCATCTTCTTCAATGAATTCCACTTCAATCCCGCGTTCTTTTGCAATATCTAACGCACTTGGAATACGTAAATCATCTGTTTCAAATCCAAGTATTCCACCGATTAGCGCTACATCCGTACCGTGACCACGGTATGTTTTTGCAAATGAACCATATAATGAAATGCTAACTCTCTCTGGCTCATGACGAAACAGCTGACGAGCAACTTGCCCCATTCTTGCCGCGCCTGCTGTATGTGAACTTGATGGACCAATCATAACCGGACCAATAATATCAAACACTGAGCGGTACTTCATCATAACTCCCCCTAAACCTCTATGAAAAAAATTTATTCTACTATTTTATTAAGCTGCCACATTTGTTGCTGTTCCAGTTCTACCACGAATTTGTTCCGCTGTACGAATTGGATAGTTTTTGAATAAAATGAACCAATATCCTGAAATAATACCAGATACCATAATACATAAGAAATATAGCATTACTTTCATTTAAAACGATATAAGATAACCAGCAATAAATCCTGGTAGCAATCCAAAGTTTAACACAGAAGCCATTGCAAGCATAGCATAAACAGGTGATATAACCATTGCTAATACAACTAAATTTGCACCCGCTACTCAACCTAGACTACCTGCTGATGTTCTGAACTCTTTTAAAGAGTGGTATACCAATTAAATCCCCACCAACTTATTATTAAAAAAGCTTCTACTAAAGCACTTGCAACAGCTACACTAGCTAATCATACCGTTTAGCTAAAAAGTAAAAAAGACTTAGTACAAATAATGATATCTTTCCTATTATAATCTCCATATTACTCTCTCATGTTTTAGTCAACTTCACTTGTTACGACAATGACTAATATGCATGTGACTTATAATAAATTGTAATCTGCCCTCATTATAGCTTGTTTTTTATAAAACGCTTACTTTTGTTGAATTTTAAAAGTTCTGAATAAAAGTCCCTTTCTACTATTTGTATTACTTGTATGTCATCTGACTTATATAACAGTTTTTCTAAATAATCATTATTACGTATTTTTATCCTATATATTCAAACCATTCTAAGTTTCTGTATCATCCAAGTTTAAGTATAAAATAATAACAGTTTTATTTTTAAAATTTTTTAGACATAAAAAAATGGTAACCTAATGTTACCATTTTTCAAAAAATCATTATTTTTCTACTGGAAATGATTTTAAATCTGTCGCTATTTCTGTATTAGGAAATAACTCTCGTGCCTCTTTCAATAATTCCTTATATGTATCTCCTTGATAACGAGAACTAATGTGAGTTAATATTAATCGTTTCGCATTTGCATGAAGTGCAATGCTCGCAGCTTGCTTAGATGTGGAATGAAAATAATCATGCGCTTGTTGTTCATCGTCTGCCGCAAAAGTTGCTTCATGAACAAGTACATCAGCATTTTGTGCTAGCTCTCTACTCGCTTCGCAATATCGTGTATCACCTAAAATGGTAATAATTCTTCCCTTTTGAGGCGGACCGATAAAATCTTTTCCATTTAGTATCGTACCATTCTCTAATTCAACTACTTCTCCATCTTTTAAACGCTTAAAGATTGGCCCTGGTTTCACTCCCATTTCGAGCAATTTATCGACTAAAAGAACGCCTTGTATATCTTTCTCTACAATACGATATCCAAAACATTCAATGCCATGTGACAATTTTTTCGTTTCTACATAAAACTCATTATCTTCAAACACAGTACCTTCTTCTGTTATCTCAACGATTTCAAGTGGATATTTCACATGTGTCGTACTTACTGATAATGCCACTTCAATAAATTGTTTAATTCCTTTTGGTCCGTACACTGTTAATTTTGTTGTTCCACCTTGAAACGAACGGCTACCCAATAAACCCGGCAATCCAAAAATATGATCGCCATGTAAATGCGTAATAAATATTTTTTCAATGCGGCGTGGACGTACAGACGTATGTAGTATTTGATGTTGCGTCGCCTCGCCACAATCAAATAACCAAGTCTGTCCTCGTTCTTCTAACAACTGCAAAGCAATTGCTGAAACATTCCTTCCTTTTGAAGGAACACCTGCACCAGTTCCTAAAAATACAAATTCCACTTTCTTTCCTCCAGCTCTTTATATAATCTATCTTTCATCTTACGGAATGTTATTTCAAATGGCAAATTGAATTTACATAACCAATCATCTAGACAACTATATAACACGAACATTATACTTAAAAAATTTAGATATCGTTCGTGTTTTGTGGTAAAATGATTGTACTACATTTTAAGGGAGCGTTTTATTATGAAAGAAGTATTTCGTTTACAAACTGATTTTTCATCTTCATTTGATCGCTGGGTAAGTTCTTTCGTGTCTGATCACCCAGCACAATTAGAATGGACGACTTTAAAAGAATTAATCCATGAATATACAGCATCACATACAAATGAGACATTACCAACATATATTTCTTCAGCTTTAACATATTACGCACAACGTGTTTCAACAACAAGTAACTCAGAAATTGTTATTTTTGAAAATCCTACAATCTCATAATCTATTATAAAAAGCACTGTAATGAGTGCTTTTTATTTATGTTCATTATTTTTTATTTTTCCAACTTATTCTCAAAAAATACAACTTATTTCATACTATATACCCTTCATAAATCTATTTGATTTTTCAAAAAAACAGATTAAAAAGATATTGACACTACGATTTTACAGTGCTAACATTCAACATGTAATTGAATATGGTCTCTGTTAGGTGAGGCTCCTGTATAGAGAAACGCTGCTGCCCAAAAATGTCGAGAGACGCCAATGGGTCAACAGGAAAGGTCGGAATGAAGGCCTTTTTTAACGTAGCTGGTTTCAGTACCTATGCTATACAGTGCTAAAACTCAACGAGGGAGAGGTGCATGTATTTTGTCATACACAAAAACTGTTTTTAGCTATGTTTACTAACAGGCTTTCGTGTGGACGTTTTTTAACTGTGAATTCAGACCTTTACTCGTTGTGAGTAAAGGTCTTTTTATGTCTTTATGCACCTGACTATGAAACAAACATAGCATATTCAGAAACTATTAAATTGGACGGAGGTGAGGAACAGTGGCAAGTGATGATTCGGCCCAGATACCCATATGTTTTACGTTAATATTTCATCATGTAGGTAGGAAAGAAGCTGTTCCTCCTAATTTTAAATAGTCGAGTAACAGATTGTTTCCTCCTTCATGACAAAGGAGGAACTACCGATGTTAAATTTACAAAGACAAGAAACAAAGCATGCTTACGATCAAGATAGCATGCAAACAAATAACAAAGTATTAGTGGAAGTTGCAACACAAGATATAAACTCTGCATTAAAACTTCTAGAAACTACAGAAAATGGACTCTCTAAACAAGAAGCGTCCCGTAGACTTTCTTTATATGGTCCGAACGAAATTGCTCATAATAAAACGTTGCCTTGGTACATCCAATTTCTGCTGGCATTTAAAAATCCATTTATTTTTGTTTTATTAGCTCTTGGAGCGCTCTCTTTTTTCACAGATGACATGCAAGGAACAATTGTCGTATCTGTAATGGTACTTCTAAGTTCAACGATTCGCTTTTTACAAGAATTCCGCTCTCAAAAAGCCGCGGATAAATTAAAGGCTATGGTTCGAACAACCGCGAGCGTCTTTAGAATAGATGGATTTGTACACGAAACAAAAAACGTAACGAATTTAAATCGAAATTATACAATAGAAATTCCAATTGAAGAACTTGTACCTGGCGATATTATTTCACTTTCAGCCGGTGACATCGTTCCAGCTGATGTGCGTATTTTATCGGCTAAAGATTTATTTGTTAATCAGTATTCATTAACTGGGGAAGCACTTCCTGTAGAAAAATACGAAAACTGCTACCATACAGAAAACAAGCATATCTTACCGAAAAATATGAAAAAAAATTTCAATCCACTCGATATGGAAAACCTTTGCTTTATGGGTACGAATATTGTAAGTGGTAGCGCAAATGCTGTTGTCGTTTCAACAAGTACCGATACGTATTTCGGCTCTTTAGCGAATAAAGTAATCGGAAAGCGCGCAGAAACAAGCTTTGATAAAGGTGTAAACAAAGTAAGCTGGCTCTTAATTACATTCATGCTTATTATGGCGCCCATTGTCCTTCTCATTAATGGATTCACAAAAGGTGATTGGCAAGAAGCTTTCTTCTTCGCTATCGCTATTGCAGTTGGTCTTACACCTGAAATGTTACCAATGATTGTAACTGCTAATTTAGCTAAAGGTGCTGTGAACATGTCTAAGCAAAAAGTTATTGTAAAACAGCTAAATTCTATTCAAAACTTAGGCGCGATGAACATTCTTTGTACAGATAAAACTGGGACATTGACAGAGGATAAAGTTGTTCTTGTTAGACATTTAGATCCTACTGGTAATACATGCGATCGTGTATTACAGTTTGCATATTTAAATAGCCTCTATCAAACCGGATTGAAAAATTTAATAGATAAAGCTGTTATTGAGCATACAGAAGAAAAACAAAAGTTCGACCCTTCAACGTTTCAAAAACTAGATGAAATTCCATTTGATTTTGCCCGCCGTCGCATGTCCGTCATCGTCAAAGACATCTCAGGTGAACATACAATGGTTTGTAAAGGTGCCGTAGAAGAAATTTTATCCATTTGTAACTACACTAAATCAAACGGAAAGATTGTTCAACTTACCGAGGAAATGCGCTCAAATGTCAAACAACTAAGTGAGACATTGAATGGCGAAGGTATGCGTGTAATTGCTGTAGCTTATAAAAAAGATAGAAAAATAAATGATGAAGAGTACACGGTAAAAGATGAAACTAATATGATTCTCGCTGGATATATTGGCTTTTTAGATCCACCGAAACCATCTGCAGCTGTTGCTATTCAAGCATTACAGAAACATGGTGTACAAGTAAAAATTTTAACTGGTGATAATGAAATTGTTACAAAAAAAGTTTGTAAAGAAGTTGGATTGGATATTGGTGAGCCTATCCTTGGCTACGAGATCGATTCTTTACCAGATAAAGCATTAGCAAAACTAGCCGAAGAAACAACAGTGTTCGCAAAACTAAATCCAATGCAAAAATCTCGCATTATTCGTGCCTTACAGGGGAACGGTCATACAGTAGGTTATATGGGGGATGGTATTAACGATGCCGTAGCACTACGTGATGCTGACGTTGGAATATCTGTTGATACTGCAACTGATATCGCAAAAGAGTCTTCCGATATTATTCTACTTGAAAAAAGTTTAACTATATTAGAAGCGGGTATTTTAGAAGGACGCACTACGTTCGGAAATATTTTAAAATATATTAAAATGACGGCTAGCTCTAACTTTGGAAATGTATTTAGTGTGTTAGTGGCAAGTGCTTTCATTCCCTTTTTACCGATGCTTGCCATTCACCTTTTAATTCAAAACTTGCTTTACGATATTTCACAGCTGTCTATTCCATGGGACAAAATGGATAAAGAATTTTTAGAAAAACCGAGAAAATGGGATACTGCAAACTTACGGAACTTCATTATTTGTATCGGTCCAATTAGTTCCATATTTGATATTATCACATACGTAGTCATGTGGAATGTCTTCGGTGCAAATACACCTAGCGAACAATCATTATTCCAATCTGGTTGGTTTGTCGTTGGACTGCTCACACAAACTTTAATCGTTCACATGATAAGAACACAGAAGATTCCATTCATTCAAAGTACTGCATCAGCACCGGTACTTTTATTAACCGCTTGTATTATGGCAATCGGAATTTATATTCCATTCTCACCGCTTGGTGCGGCCGTTGGTTTACAAGCATTACCACTTAGCTATTTCCCTTGGCTAGTAGGAATACTATTAGGCTATGCTTTCTTAACACAATTCCTGAAAAAAGTTTATATTAAAAAGTTTCATAGCTGGTTATAAAGTGAAACTTTAATCAGTGGGGGTTTTTTTCATCCCCCACTGATTATTAGCCCACACCAATCGGGCTTTTACGGGCAGCCCGACCCCCACCTAACTGTTTTGTTTTCGCTTAATTTTGAGGTAGGGGTCTTACTGCCCGCAAATAACGGGATAAAAACGAGAATGAGTGGGTACTCCCACTCATTCTTAAAAACATAACACGTACTTATATGTATGGAGGTGACCATGATGGTATGGTATGACATTGTATTAAGATTATTTATCGCAATTATTATAGGTGCTTGCATCGGAATGGAAAGGCAATGGAGACACCGGATGGCCGGTTTACGGACAAATGCTCTCGTATCACTGGGTGCCTGTATATTTGTTTTATTATCCGTCATGCTTGATCATGATGCTAGCCCCTCACGTATTGCTGCTCAAGTTGTTAGTGGGATTGGCTTTTTAGGAGGCGGTGTGATTATCCGTGACGGTTTTAGTATTAGAGGATTAAATACTGCGGCTACTTTATGGTGTGCTGCTGCTGTCGGTACTCTTACAGGCGCTGGTTTTCTCCTTGCAGCTATATTAGGTGCAACCGGCGTTTTACTAGCAAATATACTACTTCGCCCGATCGCTCTCTTTATGAATAAAAAATCAAAAGAAGAATCACCTGAACAAACAAACTACTTCCTTTCTCTTACTTGTTCCGAAGAAAATGAAGCACATATTCGTTTTTTACTCATGCACATGGTAAGTACAGAAGGTCTCGGTTTAAAAGAGTTATATAGTGAAGATGTAGATTCTAAGCAAAAAGTCTGTATACAGGCTACATTACATTGCAAGACAAATGCGGCTATCTTAATTGAAAAAATAATAAGTAGAATGTTATTAGAATCTGGCGTTACTGCTGCTGGGTGGAAGACTTCTTTAAATTTAGAAGCGAGTTAAATATGAAAGGTGTCATGATATTTACTACTTCATGACACCTTCTACATAAACTTATTTTCTAACTTTTGTTGAAACGACTTCTCTTGCTTACGTAGTAGTTGACTACCTCGTTGTAAAAGCGGTGTTCCATACTTATCATTAATTTGATCAATGACAGCAAGTAGCGGTTCTTTTTTCGCATCCTCTTCAAATGAAAACAAATCTAATTGTTTCACCGATTCTGTCTTCCACTCTATTTCAGTAGCTGTAACACCTAATAAACGAACGGAATCACCGTCCCAATGTTGCTTCCATAAACGGGATGCTGCTTGAAAAATATCGCGTTCTTCCCAAATTGCATTTTTCAATTGCTTACTCCGTGTTATCGTTCGCCTATCATGGTATTTAATCATAATTTGAATATTATAGCTGACAAGAGTTCGCTTTTGTAATCTTTTACTCACTGATTTTGATAAACGTTCTAACATATCAAGTAACTCTTTCTCTTCATCCATATCCTTTGAAAAGGTCGTCGAATTACCGACACTTTTATGCTGTCCCATTTGACTCGGATCAACTTCTCTATCATCCATACCTTTTGCACGCCTTTGTAAATCAACACCGTGCTTTCCAATTTTAGCGCGAATGATATGCTCGTCTCCCTTTGCCAATTGTTCAATTGTCTGTATATGAATATCATTTAATTTTTCAGCTGTTTTCTCACCAATTCCATGCATGGCTCCAACTGGAAGTGGCCAAATCAATTCTGGAATATCACGTTTTCGAAGTACAGTAATACCAAGTGGCTTTTTCATATCTGAAGCGGTCTTTGCTAGAAAAAGATTTGGAGCAATCCCAATACTACACGGAAGCTGTAACTCTGTTAACAACGCTTGTTGAATCATGTTTGCTATTTCAAGAGGCGAACCGAGTGCATAGCAATCTGTAATATCTAAATATCCTTCATCTATAGAGACTGGTTGTATCTTTTCTGTAAAACGGGAAAGGATTTGAAACATTTGAAATGAAGCTTCACGATATAATGTGAAATTAGGACGCCTTACAACTAATTGTGGGCATAACCTTTTCGCTTCCCAAAGAGGCATCGTCGTACGTATTCCATATTCTCTCGCCTCATAACTACACGTTATAATAATTCCTTTTCTCTCTTTTTCATTTCCAGCAACCGCTAATGGCTTTCCTTGTAATGATGAATCATGAGCAATTTCAACAGATGCGAAAAAACAATTCATATCCACATGTAAAATAACACGGCCATTTTTCGGATACATTTCTCGCATAGTACTACCCCCTCCAAAGAACATTTGTTCCTTCATTATACCAAATTCATGTACAATATAATAATTACTTATTCTTTTTATCCTTATTTTTGCTATACTTAATACGTAAGATGGATATTATTGTAAAAGTAGTGACTTATTATGAAATCTAATAGTAAACTTAACTATATCTTTCTCATTATTATATTAATCCTCTTAATTAATTACTTACTACTCCCGATTTTTAATATTAATACAGCTGGACTCCTCCCTCGTTTACTAAGTATCGTAACAACCTATATACTGCCATGGATTTTCTTATATTGGTTTATCCGCCTAGTGAAAGCAGTTGAATCAAAATAAAAAAGACGTGTAAACCATAATTGGTTCACACGTCTTTTTTATTTTATTACTTCGCTACTTCTTCAATAATTGCAACAACTAATTCTGCTGTTTTCGCTAATTCTTCAACAGGAATCTTCTCGTTTGTTGTATGAATTTCTTCATAACCAACCGCTAAGTTAACTGTTGGAATACCGTGTCCTGCAATTACGTTTGCATCACTTCCGCCACCACTTTGGTGAAGAGAAGGTGTGCGACCAATTTTTTCAGCTGCACGTTTTGCAACTTCTACAACGTGATCGCCATCAGCAAATTTAAATCCTGGGTACATAACGTTTATTTCAACGTCTGCTTGACCACCCATATCTTTTGCAGTTGTTTCAAATGCTTCTTTCATTTTCGCAACTTGTGCTTCCATTTTCTCGTTGATTAAAGAACGAGCCTCTGCAAAGATTTGTACATGATCACAAACGATATTTGTTTGTGTACCACCTTCAAAACGTCCAATATTTGCAGTCGTTTCAGAATCAATACGACCAAGTGGCATCTTCGCAATTGCTTTCGCTGCGATCGTAATTGCAGATACACCTTTTTCTGGTGCTACACCAGCATGAGCTGTTTTCCCGCGAATAATTGCGTTCACTTTCGCTTGTGTTGGAGCTGCAACAACGATTTCACCAACTTTTCCATCGCTATCTAATGCGTAACCATATTTCGCTGTAATGCGCTCACGGTCTAATGCTTTTGCACCAACAAGTCCAGATTCTTCTCCAACTGTAATAATAAATTCAATTTTACCATGAGGAATATTTTTCTCTTTTAATACACGAATTGCTTCGAACATTGACGCTAATCCTGCTTTATCATCCGCACCTAAAATTGTAGTACCATCTGATACGATATATCCATCTTTAATAGAAGGCTTAATTCCATTACCAGGAACTACTGTATCCATATGAGAAGTAAAGTAAATTGTATCCACGCCATCTTTTGTTGCTGGTAAAGTACAAATTAAGTTACCTGCACCATGACCAGTTACAGACATTGTGTCATCTTCAAATACTTCTACACCTAAATCTGTAAATTTCTTTGTTAATACTTTGCAGATTTCTGCTTCAAATTTCGTTTCAGAATCTACTTGTACTAATTCCATAAATTCATTTACTAAACGTTCTTGATTAATCATAAGACTGCGCCTCCTGCACTACCATTATGTATGTAACACTACTAATTATAACAGAATTTCGCAAAAGTTTCGAAATACAAGACAAAAAACAGACGGTTTATATGTCTAGATAACCATCTGCTTTCGATTACTCATTTAACAATACCCAGCGCATATGATCTTCCCACACTCCATTTACCATTAACATCTTCCTAGATACACCCTCATACTGGAAGCCTATTTTCGTCACTACTTGTATAGATGCTAAATTACGCGGCATAATTGGTGCTTCTATACGATGTAAATGAAATTCCTCAAAAGCAACTGCAATTGCTTTTCTAAGCGCTTCTGTCGTATAACCTTTATTTAACTCTTCCTTATCTAATTTATAACTGAGTACACAAGATTGATAAATACCACGAACGATTAAATTAAATGAAATACAGCCAATTATTTTCGTGTCATCACCTTTTTTAAAAATCCATAGCCTAATGATCTTACCTTCTGTAAACTCTTTTCTATCCTTTTGTAGCTTTTTCTTTTGATAATCTAACGTAAAAAAATCCTCCGGTCTATACTCTTCCCAAGCTTTTAAAAATTCACGATTTCTGTCGTAATATTGAAGAATTTTTTCAGCATACGACTCATCGATTTCCCTTAAATGTAAGCGACCTGTCTCATATATTTTCATCATCGTATCTCCATTCTTCAGCTTGCAAAACAAAAACTCACAATCTATCTTTTAATATATTCTCTATGCATACTTAAATTTCCTGTTATATTTTGCAACCCCTTCCCGAAATTTGTCCTTTCTCTCCCCTTGTCCACAGTTTCATTTCTCGTTACAATGAAGGTGTACTGATTTGCAAGGAGGTTTAACGATGCATAAAAAAGCTCAAAAAGTTATGGTTTATATCATGCTAATTTCTATGCTTGTAACAACATTACTTGCTGGCGCAAGTATGTTTTGGTAAAAAGGGCGATGTGTTCGTCCTTTTTTTTACGTTTTACACATAATAAAATAAACCATCTCGACATCGAGATGGTTTATTTTATATAAAACACAACCGCTACAATACTAAAGGAAAATGCCATTACTAACGCTATCACAAAACTCGTGTACTGTTTCTGCTGAAACGCCCCAATAACAAAAGTAAGATTAAGTAATGCCATCAATACAATCGCTACAACGTAAGAGCATATATTAAAAGTTGCCAATATGAATGTAATCACAAATAGAAAGCCAATAAAAAACTGCATATACGAAATTTTTGGATTCAAGTACATATGAGCAACCCCTTTACCTATTTTTATCCCGCATTAACGGGGAATAACCTCGCACTGATTAAAGTTTCACTTTATCTTTCTATATTTTCATTAACGCATGGTTATGTACACATGTCAAGACAACTTATGATAAAAGAAAAAGCCAACCTTTGCGTTGGCTTTTTCATATACAATGGCACCTTTTTCTTTTGCCAATTGCTGAAATGTTTTTTTCGACTTCACAATCCACACTTTTGTTCCAATTGGAATGCGATCAAATAAATATTCCACATCGTTTTTCTTCATTCTTATGCATCCTTGTGAAATATACTTTCCAATTGAACTTGGTTGGTTTGTTCCATGTATTCCATATTTACTCCCATCAGTTCCTCTTGCATTAAACCCAATCCACCTTGATCCAAGTGGATTTTTTGGTGAACCACCTGGAATATCTTTTGCAATATAGTACGGATCCTTCGCTTTCATTACAATATCAAAAGTTCCTTCTGGGGTTAATTCATTCGTTTTTCCTGTCGCTACGGGAAAAATCTTTTGAATTTTCCCATCGTCAATGTAAGCTAGTTTATTCGTCGCTTTATTTACAATAATGAAAGGATCTCCGGCACGTGGATTATCACCAAGAGGCCAAATCGGCGATAAAGAAAGACATAATATGAAAGAGAGAAGATACGGCATAAATAATTCCTACCTTCTATATAAGTTCTTTTATATTATCCTTTCCCTTAAAGCGACTTTTAATGAGTAAATATTGCTCCATTTCATATACAAGTTGAACAAGTTTTGCACGTATTTCAAATTCTTCACGTGTGACTGGTAACGGCATTTCTCTAAACAATTCTCTCATTTCTTGAAGCTGCCTTAAGGAAATAACACCTGTACTTTCAGGGCTAATTGCATTCCCAATATTTTCAACAACATCGGCAATCATATCAGCTTGTTCATATGTCCACGATAAAGAGGCTGCCAATGGTATCATTCGCTCTAAAATTTCGAATTGTTGCATGCGCATATTAAAGTAACGATAGTAATAATCATCTTCGCGCATAAATGCATTCTCAAGCTTCTTAAAAGATAAATCTCTTGCTTCATTTAGCATATTCTCGGTTTCAATGAGTTCTGCCCCGCTCCAACTACTTTCTCGATTTCGTAAATACACAACCATTTCAAACAATATCGTTTTAAAATTACTTTCTATTTTATTCCGATACTCTCTTAGCTTATTTTCACTACTTGGCATATACATGTTCACTAATAACGCCACACTAATTCCTATCGTTAATATAGCAATTTCATTTCCAACTATAAGCCATGTAATGTGTTTCAATGAATATAGATGCATAACAATAACTGAACTCGTGACGATGCCTTCTTGAATTTTCAACATAACTGCAGTCGGAATAAATGTAAGTAATAATACGCTAATTGCAAGTGGGGTATAGCCAATTGTTTCAAAAATGCAAAATGCGAATACCATTGATAATACACAAGCTAAAAATCGATGTACCGATACTTGAAGTGATTTACGCTTCGTATTTTGTACACATAATATAACTAAAATACCTGCTGAACTATAAAATTCTAACCCTAATAACTGAGCAATAAAAACTGCCGCTCCTGTCCCTATTGCTGTTTTTACTGTACGGTATCCAATTTTAAACATATCATTACTCCTATATGTATAAACGTATTTACAGTTAGTATAAAAAAAGGATGACACAATGTCATCCTTTTCTACTTATTATTCACATAACCTTTTCATATTACAATATTTTTTGTAAAAATTGTTGCGCACGTTCACTTTTTGGTGCTGCAAAAAATTGTGCTGGCGGACTGTCTTCTACAAGGTTTCCTCCGTCTAAGAAAAGAACGCGATCTGCCACCTCTTTTGCAAATCCCATTTCATGTGTAACGATAGCCATCGTCATTCCTGTCGTCACTAATGATTTCATAACTTCTAGCACTTCCTTCACCATCTCTGGATCTAGAGCAGATGTCGGTTCATCAAATAACATTACTTCCGGTTCCATCGCTAACGCTCTCGCTATCGCTACACGTTGCTTTTGTCCCCCTGAAAGGCGATTCGGATACGTATCTTTTTTATTTAACAAGCCTACTTTTTCTAAAAGTTTCTCGGCTTTCTTTTCAGACTCTTGTTTCGTTACTCCTTTTACATTGATAGGAGCATACGTAATATTTTTTAATACAGTCATATGAGGGAATAGGTGAAAATGCTGAAATACCATTCCTACATTTTCACGAACGTGCATTATATTCGTTTTCGGATTCGTTACTTCTTCCGTTCCAATCCAAATGTGACCATTTGTTGGTGCTTCTAACAAATTCATACAGCGTAAAAATGTTGATTTCCCTGATCCGGACGGTCCGATAATTGCAACTACTTCCCCTTTTTCAATCGTTGTTGTAATGCCTTTTAATACTTCGTTTTTCCCGAATGATTTATGAAGGTTTTCAATTTTAATCACTTTTTTTCATTCTCCCTTCAATTGCCTTCCCGACTAATGTAAGAATAATGACTAGCGTATAGTAGATCAGACCAACAAATAGTAGCGGCTCAAGATATTTAAACGTTTCACCGCCTACAATGTAAGCGCGGCGCATTAAATCCGTCGCACCTATTACTGTTACTACAGCCGACTCTTTCGTAAGCGTCGCAAACTCGTTTACAAGTGCCGGTAATATATTTTTTAAAGCTTGGGGAAAAATAATATTTCGCATCATTTTTCCATATGGAATTCCTAAGGCCATCGCTGCTTCTGTTTGTCCTTTATCAACCGCTTGAATGCCGGCACGGATGACTTCTGACATATATGCACCTGAATTCAAACTAAATGCTAGTACAGCCGCTAAAAAGGCTGGTATCTCATAACCAATTATTTGCGGGACACCGAAATAAATAATCATTAATTGCAATACAAGTGGTGTACCACGGAAAATTGATGTATAAAGATCTGCCGCTATATTTAATGCTCGTATTCTAGCAATCTTACAAAGTGCTAATAACGTTCCTAAAATAAATCCTGCTAAAGCTGATACTGCTACAATTTTCAAAGTAACTTCTAGCCCTTTTAATATATACGGTATCGAAGGCGTAATCGCTGAAAAATCCAAGTTCATTCTTTTCATTCCCTTCACAGAAAAGTGAAAGGCAGCTTATTTTCCGCTGCCAAACCACTTCTTCACTAATTTATCCATTTCTCCGTTTTCTTGCATTTTTTTAATCACTTTATTAAATTCAGCTGTTTTATCACTGTTTTTCGGAAGGGCAATTGCCGCTCCTACTTCTTCTGGTGCTTCTTTAATTTCAATTCCTTGTAAATCTTTCATTTTCTCTAAATAATTTTTCGCTACTGTATCTTCTAAAATCGCCGCATCAAAACGACCCGCTTTAATTTCTTGTACAATTTCTGGTATACGGTCACGTCCCTCAGCTTTGAAATCAACTTGTTTTTTAAATTCCGCCGCCTTCTCTTCTTGAATAGATCCTGTTTGTACCCCTACTTTTTTCCCTTTTAAATCTTCTACTGATTTAATGTTAGAATCCTTTTTAGAAACAATCATGTTTTTCGCAACAAAATATATATCTGTAAAATCTACATTATTTTTACGCTCTGCCGTTGGCGTCATACCTGCCATTACAAAATCAACTTTTCCTGAGCTAAGAGACGCTAATAAACCACCAAAATCCATATCTTTCACTTTCACTTCATACCCAAGTTCTTTTCCGATATACTTTGCAATATCAATGTCAAAGCCAATAATTTCATCACTCTTTGAAGCTTCTACATATTCATAAGGTTTATAGTCTGCTGAAGTTCCCATTACAAGTACTTTCTTATTTCCTTTTTCTTCTTTTACGTCCCCATTACTACACGCACTAAACATACTTACAATTAAAATAAGTGCAAACGATATCGATAATAACTTCTTCATCTTTCTTCCCCCTAATAATGTATATTTAAAAGTTTAATAGAATATTTATTCGATGTTTGTATTGTATCAGCAGTTTTATTTTTATGCAATATATAAAATAAAAATAAATAAAATAACATTAAATAAAGCATTCTCAATGCATAAAAAACTGCATAACAAAACAAGATGATGTATATTCCATCGTTTTGTATAATTAATAAAAAAAGCGGTACACCCACTTAATCGTGGGCGTACCGCTTTTTCACTTATTTATAGTTCTTCACAATTCTCTTCAAAATACGATTGTAATTTCGCAATAACTTGCATCGGTTCATGACCTTCAATTTCATGACGTTCTACCATCGTTACAATTTTTCCATCTTTTAATAAAGCAAATGATGGAGAAGAAGGTGGATACCCTTCAAAATATTCACGAGCTCTTGCTGTTGCTTCTTTATCTTGACCTGCAAACACCGTTACAAGATGGTTAGGACGTTTATCATAATGTACGGAATGCGCAGCAGCAGGACGAGCAATACCACCTGCACAACCACATACAGAGTTTACCATTACAAGTGTTGTACCATTTCTTTTAAACGCTTCTTCAACTGCTTCTGGTGTCGTTAATTCTGTATATCCAGCAGAAACGATCTCTTCACGCGCTTGACGAACAACATCATTCATAAAAAAGTTAAAATTAATCAATCTTTTCCCTCCTCTAAATCTACCTATTTGTATCTTACCAGTTAATGTTTATGAAATACAAGTAAGTTTACTTGTATTTAAGCATAGAAAAGGTGTTAGAGCTCTTGCTCTAACACCTTTTCTCAATGACCACGATGTTTTTGCTTTGCTTTTTGTACTTTTATAAAACGTTTTCTCTGCTTTTCAGCTTCCCGTTTCTCTTTAGATTGCACTTTCTGTTCTTGTTTATGCAGTTCATAAGATAAACTAATTGCTTCTTGTGCCTTTGTAAAACGTTTTACATTTACTTCTTTTGCCGCTTCTCGTATGATACGTTTTATATTTTTTGGACGCTGTTTTTCTTTAACGTCCACACCACATTTTGCAACGTGCTGGAAATATGCTAACATTGGACCATTCACAAATATAAGTACTTCCTCGTCTGAAGGTTCCATTCCAAAAATATACCTCGCTCCATACAATTTCCCTTTTTCTTTATGCGTAATAATTCCTACAAAAAATTGACCGTCGTGATATACTGTCAAATCCATTGACAGCCCCTCCTTTAATAAAATTAGAAATATTGGACATCCCGGAGGGGAAGGTTACTGACATGAAATCATGCGTCTGGACTACCGACCAGAGCTGTGTTTTTATATTTCTTTCATTATTATATATTCATTTCCATAATTTTCATATATTCAACAATCATTTTTTTATGCGATCCAACAATATAGTCAGGTAGCTCCGTTACTGGAAAGAATTTAAGCTGAACCGCCTCTTCTTTATTCATAACAAAATGTCCTTCGTATTCATCCGTATAATAGGCTGTCGTTACAGATTGAAATTCATCACCGTTTGCTAATTTTGTAAAGTAGTTCGCTCCAGAAAACACATTGATTAATCGTAAGTTCTTTACTTCTATACCTGTCTCTTCATATACTTCACGGTAAGCTGTTTCTTCTGGTGATTCACCAAGCTCCATGAGCCCGCCAGGCAGCCCCCATTTTCCATACGGTTCTGTTCGTTGTTGCAATAATACATCTCCATGTTCATTTATAACGAGTACAACAGCACCAACTAAAATTAAAGGGCGATGACCAACTATTTTTCGTAATTCTTCTACATATCCCATCGTATCGCCTCCTTTTTCGTTGTCCACACTATTGTATCATATGTATGAAACGACAAAATGCGTATATTTTTCATTTTTTTAACAAAATATTTATTTTATGTGCTTCATCTACTGTAGCTAACATAATAGATTCGACTTCTGTACTCTCCTCTAGAAATTCTCTCGCCCACGCTTCTGTTTTTCCTAATAAAGCAAGAACATCTTTCTGAATCCTCCCATCCTTTACTAATACAAAAGAAACTGGAGATTTTTTTCCCGCCACTTTAAGATCAAGTCGCGAAACTGCTTCATATTCTGGATATCTAAATATAGAAACGACACCGTTCGCTTCCCATAATGCTAATTTGATTGTTTGAATATCGCTCACATTTCGCATACGAAGTTCCGAAAATAAATATTCCACGGTAATTCTCGCTTTTTTCAAATTGCTAAAATCAATGGAACCATTGTGTATAAGAATGATAGGTGCTGGCTCTAAAAAACGTCTCCATCTATCCCATTTCAGCATTAAAACTGAGCTTATAATATGAAGTACAACGAGTATGAACGTTGTAATCATCGAACCGAGTAACCCTACTTTTTCATCAGACAATGCGTTAGAAATATTCCCACCAAGCAATAGCACTAATACAACATCTAAAAAACGAAGTTGTGCGATAGATCTTTGCCCCATCGCTTTCGTAACTAATATTAAAAATACGTATGCTATTATAGCCCGTACAACCCATTCCATATTTGAAAGGTGCCGTGCCCCTTCAAAAATATGCATATGCATCATTCGCACCCCATCTCAAACTGCTAGTCTGTTTTAGTTTGCAACGTTTAAGAGCATATATGTAAAAAAGCTAGTTCGTTTTTACACGAACTAGCTTTTTTACTTAACTGAAAACATATATTTTTTATACGTTTTCCGTACCGATAATATGAGACCCATCATAATCATATTCGAGAACAAGGAACTTCCCCCATACGATAAGAAAGGCAATGCAATCCCTTTTACAGGCATTAATCCAACGATCATACCGATGTTTTGGAATATTTGAACCGTTAATATCCCAATTGATCCAGCACATAATAATGTACCGAATAAATTATCAGCAGAATAACCAATAATAATTGTTCTATATAGTAGTAATAGGAACAAGAACACAACTAACGCTGCTACGATAAATCCACCTTCTTCGGCAATTGTAGCGAAAATAAAGTCAGTATGCTTCTCAGGGATATAGACGTTCCCTTCGCCAAATCCTTTCCCTTCCATACCGCCACTACCTACAGCTAAAATCGATTGCTGCGTTTGATAACCTTGATCTGTATGTTCAAATGGATCTAACCAACCTAAAATACGTGATTGTTGGTGAGGTTTTAGTAAAGTAACTAACTTATTAAAGAAGAAATCCTCATACCTTACGTAAATAAATATTAACGTAGTTAATATGGTGACTGGAATAACTGTACATAACGCTATCAATTTCTTCTGAATACCTGACATAAATAAAATACATGCAATGGCAGCAGCATATAAGAACACCATCCCTGTATCCGGTTGGCTATATACAACAGCCATAGGCGGGAGGGATACTAGCACAATTTTACCTACTAATTTTAAGTCCGTTTGGAATGTCCTTGCCATATACTGTGCATTATGTTTCACTGCTATACTTGCTACTACGAGAAGCAATGAAATTTTGAAAAACTCAGACGGCTGAATTTGGCCAACTAGCGGAAATACAAACCATCTTTTTGCACCTAATTTTTCAGGTGTGAAAGTGGAAACTGGTAGTATTTTCAAAAGAATAAGTGAAGCAAATCCAACGATATAAAGTGGCCAAGACAATTTTTGTAATTGATCTAGGTCAATGCTTGCAACAAGCAATAACAATACAACCCCAATTATGTAGTTCAAACCCTGTTTCATCGCAAAGTTTGCCTCTCCATATTGGCCAGTTTGCTGACTGCTATATATAGCAGCTATACTCGTAACACATAGTGCACACAAAATTAAAATTAATTTTACATCTAAACTTTTTAGAAACTCGGTACTTCTTTTCATGACATCCTCCTGAAACATTGTTACAGCAAAATAAAAAACCAGGAGTCAACATTCTTCATGTTTTGACGACTGATTACACATTATCTATAAAACACTTATATAGAATAACTCTCTTTTTCATACAATACAATATATTATACTACAGTTTCGTCAGTAAAATTTGCCAAAAAAATTATTCTTTTCTTATTTTATATCCATATACCATATATCAGCAATGTATTTTCATAAATTCCTAATACATAATCGTTCATTGTAAGATTACTGGGAAAGATATTATACATATAGTAGGTTGTAGATGAAGAAATAAGATGATAAAAAGCTCGCATAAGCGAGCTTTTTATTAATATACAGATGTATTATTTTCTGACGTATTTTCTAAAATTTCTTTTACACGTCCTAAGAACTTACCACAAATTAAGCCATCTAGTACACGGTGATCAAGTGATAAACATAAGTTAACCATGTCACGAGCACCGAACATACCGTTATCCATAATTACTGGGCGTTTTACAATTGATTCAACTTGTAAAATAGCCGCTTGAGGGTAATTAATAATACCCATAGATTGAACAGAACCAAATGATCCTGTGTTATTAATTGTAAATGTTCCACCTTGCATTTCGTCCGCTTTTAACGATTTCGTACGTACTTTTCCTGCAAGCTCTGTAATTTCACGAGCGATACCTTTAATCGTCTTCTCATCCGCGTGTTTAATTACTGGTACAAATAGTTCTTCCTCTGTTGCAACAGCGATAGAAAGGTTAATATCTTTCTTCTGAACGATTTTATCGCCAGCCCACATAGAATTGATTTGAGGATACTCTTTTAACGCTTGTGCTACTGCTTTTACGAAGAAAGCAAAGAACGTTAAGTTAAAGCCTTCGCGCTTCTTAAAGTCACCTTTAATTGAATTACGGTATGACACAAGGTTTGTCACATCTACTTCAATCATCATCCAAGCGTGTGGCGCCTCATGTTTACTACGTAACATATTCGCTGCAATTGCTTTACGCACACCTGTTACTGGAATTTCGATATCGCCAGGCATTGTCGGTACAGAAACTGGTTTCGCAGCTTCTACTTTTTGCGCTACTGGCGCTGCTTTTGGTGCTTCTGGGCGCGCTTCTACTACTGCTACAGCTTCCTCTTTTTTCGCACCTACTTGCGGAATGTTTCCAGATTCCACTAGTTTTAAAATATCTTTACGAGTGATACGACCATTTGCTCCCGTACCTTCTACTAAATCTAAATCAACGTTATGCTCGCCCGCAAGTTTTAATACCGCTGGTGAAAAACGTGGTTTTCCATCAGTTGGTTGTTTTACTTTCGGCGCTTTTTCAGGCGTAGTTACTTCTGCCTTTGGTTCTTCTTTTGTTTTTTCTTCTACAGCTGTTGCTGCTACTTCATCCGCGCCTTCTACTTGAATGACACAAACTACTTCACCTACAGCTAACGTATCACCTTCACCAGCGATTAACTCTTTCACAATACCAGTGAAAGAAGATGGTACTTCTGCATTTACTTTGTCAGTCATTACTTCTGCAAGCGGATCATACTTATTTACGTGATCGCCAACATTAACGAGCCATTTACTAATTGTGCCCTCTGTAACGCTCTCCCCGAGCTGAGGCATTGTAATATTTTCTACAGCCATGTATAGTCCCCCCGATTAAAATTCCGCAAGTTCACGCATTGCTTTTTCAACTTTATCTGGATTTACCATAAAGAATTTTTCCATTGTTGGTGCATATGGCATTGCTGGAACATCTGGGCCTGCAAGACGTGCAACTGGTGCATCTAAATCAAACAGACAATTTTCAGCGATAATTGCCGCCACTTCACTCATAATGCTTCCTTCTTTATTATCTTCTGTTACAAGAAGAACTTTACCTGTTTTAGAAGCAGCTTCAATGATTGCTTCTTTATCTAATGGATACACAGTACGTAAATCAAGAATGTGTGCAGAAATGCCATCTTGCGCTAACTTCTCAGCTGCTTGAAGAGCAAAGTGAACACATAATCCGTAAGTGATAACAGTAATATCATCACCTTCACGTTTTACATCTGCTTTTCCGATTGGTAATACGTAGTCATCTTCTGGCACTTCACCTTTAATTAAGCGATAGGCACGCTTATGCTCAAAGAATAGTACCGGATCTTCATCACGAATTGCAGCTTTTAATAAGCCTTTTGCATCATATGGTGTAGAAGGGATAACAATTTTTAAACCTGGTTGGTTTGCAAACATCGCTTCTACAGATTGTGAATGATACAATGCACCGTGAACCCCCCCGCCAAATGGCGCACGAATTGTAACTGGACAAGTCCAATCATTGTTAGAACGATAACGAATTTTTGCTGCCTCAGAAACAATTTGGTTTACTGCTGGCATGATGAAATCAGCAAACTGCATTTCAGCGATTGGGCGCATACCATACATTGCCGCACCAATTGCTACCCCAGCAATTGCAGATTCTGCAAGCGGTGCATCAAGTGCACGATCTTCACCAAATTGATCATATAAACCGTGTGTCGCTTTAAACACGCCACCTTTTTTACCAACATCTTCTCCTAAAACGAATACTTTCTCATCGCGTTCCATTTCTTCGCGCATTGCTAATGTAATAGCATCAATATAAGACATTACAGCCATGAAACGTTCCCCCCTATTCTGCGTATACGTGCTTCAATGCATCTTCAGGTGCTGCATACGGAGCATTTTCTGCATATTCTGTTGCTTCATTTACGATATGCATAATTTCGTCTAACATTTGTTTTTCAAATTCCTCAGTTAACACGCCAGCTTCTTTTAAATAAGCTGCAAATGTTATAATTGAATCTTTTTTCTTTGCTTCTTCTACTTCTTCTTTATCACGATAAACACGATCATCATCGTCACTAGAATGTGCTGTTAAACGATATGATACTGTTTCAATTAAAGTTGGACCTTCACCACGTCGACCGCGGTCTGCTGCTTCTTTTACAGCTTTATATACTGCAAGCGGATCGTTTCCGTCTATTGTATATCCAGGCATACCATAACCAATTGCACGATCTGATACGTTTTTACATGCTAATTGTTTTTCAACCGGAATAGAGATTGCATATTTGTTATTTTCACACATGAAAATAACAGGTAGTTTGTGTACACCAGCAAAGTTTGCCCCTTCATGGAAGTCACCTTGGTTTGAAGAACCTTCTCCAAATGTAACGAACGTTACTAAATCTTTCTTCTCCATTTTTCCAGCTAACGCAATACCAACTGCATGTGGTACTTGTGTTGTTACTGGAGATGAACCTGTCACAATACGATTTTTCTTTTGACCGAAGTGACCAGGCATTTGACGACCACCAGAGTTTGGATCTCCAGCTTTCGCGAAAGCTGACAACATAAGCTCTTTAGCTGTCATACCAAACGCTAGTACAACACCCATATCACGGTAGTATGGTAATGCATAATCTTTCTCTCTATCAAGAGCGAACGCTGCTCCAACTTGTGCAGCCTCTTGTCCTTGACAAGAAATTACGAATGGAATTTTACCTGCACGGTTTAATAACCACATACGTTCGTCAATTTTACGTGCAAGTAACATCGTACGGAACATTTCTAATACTTGCTCATCACTTAAGCCAAGCTCTTCATGGCGCTTTTCTTTTACTTCTGCCATTTTTCATAACCTCCTAAATCCACATTTTTATGCGTGTAACGCTCTTCCATCTACAGCAAGTGCTGCTTCACCAATCGCCTCAGATAATGATGGATGCGGATGAATTGTATGTGCTACTTCCCAAGGTGTTGCATCAAGTACTCTTGCAAGACCAGCTTCAGAAATCATATCTGTTACGTGTGGTCCAATCATATGAACACCAAGAATGTCATTTGTTTCTTCATCAACTACAAGCTTTACAAAACCATCAGATTCTCCGTATACAAGCGCTTTTCCGATTGCGCGGAATGAGAACTTACCTACTTTTAACTTATAGCCTTTTTCTTTCGCTTCTTGTTCTGTTAAACCGACAGAAGCAACTTCTGGACTGCTATATACGCATTTTGATACCATTGAGTAATCAATTGGTGTAACTTCTTTCCCTGCAATATGTTCTACTGCAACAATTCCTTCGTGAGAAGCAACGTGAGCAAGTTGTAAACCACCGATTACATCTCCAATTGCGTAAATATGAGATTCTTTCGTTTGATAAAACTCATTTGTTTGAATGTATCCTTTTTCCACAACGATATCTGTATTCTCTAAACCAATATTTTGCGTATTGGCTTGTCTTCCTACAGATACAAGCATTTTTTCTGCTTTAAATTCTTTATTCTCACCGTTATGTTCAGCTTGAATTGTTACTCCATTATCTTTTACCAATGTTTCTGGTAATACTTTTGCACCAGTCACCACTTTAATACCTTTTTTCTTGAACAGACGTTGCATTTCTTTTGAAACGTCCTGATCTTCTAGTGGTAAAATCGTTTTCGCATACTCTAACACTGTAACTTCTACACCGAAGTCCGCAAGCATAGATGCCCACTCAATACCAATTACACCGCCACCAACGATAATGATCGAACTAGGAAGCGTTTCCATTTTTAGGGCATGATCTGAAGACATTACATACTCTCCGTCTAACTCTAAACCTGGTAATGAATTTGGACGAGAACCCGTTGCAACAAGTACATTTTTTGGAATTAACATTTCATTCTCTTCTCCACTTGCAAGTTCAACTGAAATTGTCCCTGGCATCGGAGAAAAAATAGACGGGCCAAGAATACGGCCAATACCTTCAAACACATCAATTTTACCTTGTTTCATTAAATGTTGAACACCTTTATGAAGCTGCGTTACAATCTTCTCTTTACGCTCTTGTACTTTTGCAAAGTTTAGTTCTACATTACTTGCAATAACTCCGAACTCTTCGCTTTTTTTAGCAGTTGCGTATACTTCCGCACTACGTAAAAGAGCTTTACTAGGAATACATCCTTTATGCAAACAAGTACCACCAAGATTTTCTTTTTCAACAAGTGCTGTTTTTAATCCTAGTTGTGATGCGCGAATTGCAGCAACATATCCACCTGTACCGCCGCCAACGATGACTAAATCATATTCTCTTGCCATTATCTCAACCCCTAGCTACTGTTTGTTTTTCTCTTACCACATACTCTTTCGGCGCTTCTTCTTCACGTAATACACGAAGTGCTCCTTCTGCTAACGCTTCTAACTCATCTTCCCCTGGATGTACGATAACATCTGCAATCCAATCCACTCGTTCTTTTATTTCATCAACAAGTATTTTACTGTATGCAAGTCCACCAGTTAATACGATTGCATCGATTTTTCCGTGAAGTACAGCACTAGCTCCGCCAATCTCTTTCGCAACTTGATATGCCATTGCTTTATAAATAAGAGTTGCTTCAGGATCGCCTTTTTCAACCATTTGTTCTACTTTAATTGCATCATTTGTACCGATAAGACTTACAAGTCCACCTTGTCCGACAAGTTTTTTAACCATTTCGTCTCGGTAATACTCACCAGAGAAACACATCTCAACTAATTGTCCTACTGGTACTGTACCAGCACGCTCTGGACTAAATGGTCCTTCTCCGTTTAAGCCATTATTAACATCGATAACTTTTCCTTTTTTATGAGCACCAACTGTAATACCGCCGCCCATATGTGTAACTAATAAATTTAAATCCTCGTATTTGTGGTTTAATTCTACAGCCACTTTACGAGCAACTGCTTTTTGGTTTAATGCATGGAAAATACTTTTACGTTCCATACCAGCAATACCGCTTATACGAGCAATCGGTTCCATTTCATCTACAACGACAGGATCCACAATGAATGCTGGAATATTTAATCCAGAAGCGATTTCATATGCTAAAATGCCTCCAAGATTTGAAGCGTGATGACCGCTAAATCCATTTTTTAAATCTTCTAACATCGCATCGTTTACTGTGTATGTTCCGCCTTCTATTGGACGAAGTAATCCACCACGCCCACAAACAGCGTTCAATTTTGAAATGTTAATACCGTGAGAATGTAAAACTTCTAATATTGTTTCTTTTCGAAACTCATATTGGTCGATAATTCGTTTATATTTCCCAATCTTTTCTTCATCATGACGAATTGTTTCTTCTAAAACAGGTCTTTCATTATCAAAAACACCAATTTTTGTGGATGTACTACCCGGGTTAATAACAAGAATTCGATTTAAGGACAATGTTGCTACCTCCACTAATAAATTCAAAAGGACGTGGAAACCTCCTAAGAGGTAACCACACCTTTTGTAAAAGTTATATATGAATGATTAGCGACGGCTAATAATGTCGTGACCGTTGCGTAAGTATGTGCTACGAGAGTTTTTCAAGCTTGCAATGCGCTCTTCAGCTAAACGATCTGCTGCTACATAAGTTGCTATGCCATCGCGTTTTGAAATTTCGATTACTTTTGCAATTGTGTCATAAATTGACTCAACACGTTTTAGCGCACGTTCTCTATTGTATCCATATAATTCGTCTGCTACGTTAATTACGCCACCTGCATTAATTACATAGTCTGGTGCGTATACAATACCCATTTCATGAATGATGTCGCCGTGACGATCTTCTTTTAATTGGTTATTTGCAGAACCCGCGATTACTTTTGCTTTAAGTTGTGGAATAGTTTCATCATTAACTGTTGCGCCTAATGCACATGGTGCGTAAATATCACATTCAACACCGTAAATTTCATTTGGCTCAACTGCTGTTGCACCGAATTCTTCTACTGCACGTTGTACAGCTTCTTTATTAATATCTGTAACAATTAATTTTGCTCCTTCAGCGTGTAAATGTTTGCATAGGTGATATGCTACGTTACCAACGCCTTGAACAGAAATTACTTTTCCTTCTAGATTATCTGTACCGAACGCTTCTTTCGCAGCTGCTTTCATACCACGGTATACACCGTATGCAGTTACTGGAGATGGGTTTCCAGAAGAACCGAATGAAGGTGAAATACCTGTTACAAAGTCAGTTTCTTCATGGATAATATCCATATCATCTACTGTAGTACCAACATCTTCAGCTGTAATGTAACGTCCGTTTAATCCTTGAATATAGCGTCCTAATGCACGGAACATCGCTTCACTCTTATCTTTACGTGGGTCACCGATAATTACTGTTTTCGCTCCACCTAGGTTTAAACCAGCTGCTGCGTTTTTGTATGTCATCCCTTTTGCAAGACGCAATGCATCTTCAATCGCCGCTTCTTCAGAATCATATGTCCACATTCTTGTTCCACCAAGAGCCGGTCCAAGTGTTGTATCATGAATTGCAATAATTGCTTTTAAACCTGATTCTTTATCTTGACAAAATACTACTTGCTCATAATCATATTTTTCTAAGTATTCGAAGATTTCTAATGTCATTGTCGTTTCCCCCTAATGTTTTACCCTTTTTGGTTTATTTTGAAGCAGTCGTAACTGCCAATGCTAATGAATATACTTTTGTTTCTGCTGAATCAGCACGAGATGTTAAAACTATCGGTGCTTTTGCGCCAGCAATCATCGCTCCTACTTTTGCATCTGCAAAGTAAACGAGTGATTTATAGAGCACATTTCCAGCTTCAATCGTTGGGACGAGTAAAATGTCTGCCTTACCTGCTACATCACTTACTATGCCTTTATGCTCTGCTGCGATTTGTGATACTGCATTATCTAAAGCAAGTGGTCCATCAACGATACAATTTTTAATTTGTCCGCGGCGATTCATTTGTGTTAACATCGCTGCATCAATTGTCGCCTGCATCGCTGGATTCACAACCTCTACTGCTGCGATTGGTGCCACTTTTGGCAACTCGATTCCTATTGCCCGGGCAACTTCTACAGTATTTTGTATAATAGCAGTTTTTTGTGTTACATCAGGTGCGATGTTCATCGCTGCATCTGTAACGAAAATAAGACGATCGTAATTTGGAACTTCAAATGCTGCTACATGTGAAAGCACGCTACCTTTACGTAACCCCCACTCTTTATTTAACACAGCCTTTAAAATATTCGCTGTTGGGATGTTGCCCTTCATAAGCACATCTGCTTCACCGTTTCTCACAGATTTAACAGAAAGCTCTGCAGCCTCAGCACTTGACGCTGCTGCAATTACTTCAATGTGGTCTGAAGTTTGTAAACCATGTTCTTGTAGCATCCCCATTATTTTTTCTTGATTTCCATATAGACGAAATTGAGCTAGCTGTAATTTAATCGCTTTCGCTACAGCTTCAATTACTTCATGATCTTCAGCTACTGCTACAGCTACAGTTTTTTTAGGCTGTCCTGCTGCTTGATCAATTAAGTGTTCTAACTTCATATTTTGTAATCAACCCTTTCCGTCGTCCCTCGTTTATTTATAAAGCAAATACCGTGCCAACTTTTTAAAGTGGTCTTACCAATAATGAAAACGCATTCAAAATGCAGTAAAATCAATACTTTGCAAAATAACGAAACATTCTGTCTTAATTTGTCGCTTTTTATATACCATGCAATAAATTGCACGGTACGCAATTTATTGCATGCTATTTTTTGCACACTCATACTTTTCTAGCTTGTAATATAGATTTCGAACTGAAATTCCTAATGCTTTTGCAGTTTTCGTTTTATTCCCATCAAATTTCTCTAGATATCCACGAATAATATTCCCTTCAAACTCTGTCACTAAATGTTCAAGTGGCTTTTCTTCTAATTCAGGTAATAAGTTATTTTGCGCTAACTCCGCCTGCTCTTCTTTATGCAAAGGGGGTAAATGCTGTACATCAATATATATCTCGTTATAATTCATAAAGATAATCGCTCGTCCTAAAATATTTTCAAGTTCCCTTACATTCCCTGGCCATTCATATGATTGTAGATAGGAAATAGCCGAATCAGTGAGCCCCTCTACATTCCGACCATAATCTTGGTTTATTTTTTGTATCAATCGTTCAGCAATTGCCGGTATATCTCCTTTTCGCTGACGAAGAGACGGAATTTGAATTGGAATTTTATTTAATCGATAATATAAATCCTCTCTAAACTCTCCTTCTAGAATAGCCTTTTCTAAATTCACATGTGTCGCTGCAATTACCCGAACATTAATAGGTATCGCTTTCGTTCCACCAACTTTTACAATTTCTTTTTCTTGCAACACGCGAAGGAGTTTCGCTTGCGTATTTGCAGACAACTCACCTATTTCATCTAAAAAGATACTACCGTTATTCGCTTCCTCAAAGAATCCGCGTTTCCCCCCTCTTTTCGCTCCAGAAAACGCACCCTCCTCATAACCGAATAATTCACTTTCTAACAACGTCTCCGAAATCGCCGCACAGTTTACACGGACGAACTTATTATATTTTCGATTACTTCCATTATGGATCGCATGTGCAAATAATTCTTTACCCGTCCCAGATTCTCCGCGTAACAATACTGTTGCCGGTGTATTCGCCCCAAGTTTCGCCTGCTCGATAGCTGCAGTTGTTTCATCTGAATTTCCGACAATATCATCAAATGAATATTTTGCTTCTAATGTACGAATAATCTGTCTCGCTCTATTCAACTCATTTGTTAACTTTTGAATTTCTGATACGTCACGAATTACACCGACGCTTCCTTTTAATATCCCATCAACAATAACGGGTGCTACGTTTACAATTACATCGCGCTTCTTTTGCCCAATCTTCATATGTATTCCGCGTACCGCCCTACGCGTTCGAAGTACTTTCATATGCATACTTTCACCTTCTACAATATCAGTTGTAGCCGGTTGACCAAGAATATCTTCTTCTGTTAAACCCGTTAACTTCGTATAAGCAGGGTTTATAACTAATCCTCTTCCTTTCTCATCGACAACCGAAATTGCTTCTTCAGATGAGTTGATAATTGCCTCTAGTAACGTTTGAATTTCTTTTAAATCTGTAACTTCTTCCGCTAAATCTACAACTTCTGTAATATCTTTAAAAATCGCAAATGCCCCTTGAACCTCTCCTCCTTCTTTTAATATTGGAATACGTGTTGTAATAATTTTCTTTTCATTTTCTAACGTCAGTTCATAATTTACTTCTATTTGTTTCGTACGTATAATGCGAAGCAACTTACTAGTTGGAATAACTTCTAAAATATATTTCCCTATCGCGTCTTCTTTTTTATATCCGATAATACGCTCTGCACTTTTATTAAAAAGACGGACTTGTCCCTCTTTATCAATTACAATCATACCGTCATGTGTAGAATTTAAAATTAATTCTCCTTGTTGCGTCTGTTCCTCTAACTGTCCAATTAAACCTTCCTTCTCATGCGCTAATTTCGTAACAATTTTCGCAATATCACCTGGAATGAGAAGAGTATCTTTATGCTTTTTCTCTAGTAAAACTTTATGTAAACCATCGTCACCTGTCATATCAAATATGACATCGATATGCATAGAAAAAAACGGAGTTACACTCTCTCCAATCGCAATCCCATTTTCCTTAGCAATTTGTAATCCTTGCGCAATCGGATTTATATCAATAACCCCTATAATTTGAAATATATTCGAACTTTGTAACAGATTCAGCAGTGTACTTCCACCTTCACCTGCACCAACAATTAAAACCTTTTGTTTCATACATTACACTTCCTCTCGAAGTATCTCTGCAAAATTTTTCACACCTTTATCTTACTCGCTCAGCCCCCTCTTGACAAACCCCCTTCTCATATAACATCATTAGAATATACTAAATAATCTGAAAAGGAGCGTTATGTATGCAGCGTTACCTTGCTCTATTATTAGCACTCATCCCTATTTCATTAGCTGTATTCGGCATTAAGTTAATGAGAGATACTGTATTTGGGATTTTATTCCCCCCAATTTCTATACTATGGTTACAGTTTTTTATTGGCGCTCTCTGCTTCGCACTCGGGTTTTACATCTTTGGTGGCTTCGTCTTACACCGAGACCGTAAACGCAATAAAGTTCAAGCTCGCTTTAGAAGATAAAGTAAAACTTTAATCACTAGGGTTTTGTCCATTTCTAACTGATGATGAGTCCTACAACAAAGAGCTTGATAAATAAAAAATGAGACCTTTATATTAGGTCTCATTTTTTTATCGGCAATAAAGTTCTTGCTGTTTCAGGATAATCGGTAATAATCGCCGAAATATTCATATCAAAATATTTACGCATAAGAGTTTCTTCATTTATTGTATAGGGGCGAACCTCTACACCACTTTCCATTGTTAGTATAGCTATGGCATCTTGAAGGTAACGATAATTAGGATGTACTGCTGTTGCGCCCATTTTTTTTGCATATGCCCACGGACTATGCAAACCTTCACGATATAAAATAGCTGTTTGAATATCCGGAGCCATCATATGACATTTTTTCATACTGTAGTGATTAAACGAAGAAAATACAACACGATCTTCTAGACTAAACTTACGTACAAGTGTTATAACCTCTTCTTCTAAACCTCTGTATGGGATTTTATTATTTTTAAATTCAATATTGAGTAGCAATTTCGTTTTGGCGAGCCATTCTAATACTTCTTCTAGAAGAGGTATTTTACAAAAACCTACTTTATCACCGAATTTATAACTCGCATCCAACTTACATAAATCCTCATATAAATAATTTCGAACCGCACCTTTTCCATTTGTTGTCCGATCCACCGTTTCATCATGAATGACGACAACCTTTCCATCTTTCGTTAGTTGAACATCAAGCTCAATTCCGTCCGCTCTAAAAGCCTCCGCCGCTTCAAATGAAACCATTGTATTTTCCGGATACGTTCCCGCTGCACCACGATGTGCAAATATAAGAGTCATCCTCACTCCCCCAATCTTATGCTATACTATACGAAAAAGGAGGTACTTCTATGAGACCATTACAAATTTCTCCAGACACTGCAGTTCGCTTATCAAAAGCATTAGGTGTGCCGCTCGAACAGCTCATGCATATGCCACAACACATTTTAATTCAAAAGCTAGTTGAATTAGAAAAACAAAATAAAGACGAAGAATAATATGGTCCTGTTTTGCAGGACTTTTTAATTTATCCTTACTACATATACTATCACAAGTACATCTTCCATACAGTGAAACTTCCACCAGATAAGTTATCTTGTCTTATTCTCCTACTGATCCCACAACTAATCACTTTCTTACAAGCATTCTTTGAACAAAAAAATGAAAGAGCGTTGCCTCATGGCATCGCTCTTTCATTTCTCTATTGGAAATATATTAAACCTTTATCATTTATCCGCTTTATGATTTATCGTTGTCTTATTATGCTCTGTTTTCACCCATGTATGTTGTTGCTTCCATTTAATTAGACCAACAATTTGAGCATAAACAAACGTATATGCGTAATAAAAGATAGAAAAACTCATTTGGATAAGTTTATACTTTCTATTTGTATCTACCTTAACTGCATAATACATACAAACAACAAATTGATACAGGAATAATATTAAAGAAAGAATACTCGCACCTAAAATCATCGCAACTAAACGTTTCCCTATTGCAGGGATATCTTGATATGATTGCGTCGCAACAACATATCCTAAAGCAATTAAAATACCTATCAAGGTTATTGTCATTTGAACTGCACGAGTCATTCCGAATAGATAAAACAACTGGTCAATAATTCTTATTTTCCCTTTTTCAGTAAACAGTTTTTTTACCATAGGTTTAAAGTTTGTAAATGCAACATACCAATGCCCTTGAGACCAACGCGTACGTTGTTTAATACTAATTTTAAAGTTATCTGGTTTTTCATCGTATACTCGAACAAAGTGATTCCATAATACTCTTCCATTATCTTTAACAATTTCCATCTCTAATTCTAAATCCTCTGTTAGCGAATCAAAACGGAAACCACCATGTTTCATTAAGTACTCCATTTTAACAATGAACCCAGTTCCACCAATAGCATTCGGTAATCCCAGACGATATTTTGCCAGCTGGAAGAAACGATTTGTTAAGTAATAGCTCATAGCATAACCAAGCGATAAATTAGTCGCTGAGTTTTTTGAATCTAAATAAATTTGAATCGCTTCTGGCTTATCTTTAGCAATGTACTGTGAATTTAACTCTTGTAAAACATTCGAATCGACATGATTATCAGCATCTAAAATCATTAAACAGTCATATTTTTCAGTCAGTTTATCAAATCCTAAATGACGTAACGCATATTGTAAACCTGCTGGTTTCCCTACGCCTTCACGAGGAAATAGCTGTTCACTTGTATTAACATATTTCATTCCCTTTTCTTCACAAATAGCACCTGTTCTATCCGTACTATTATCATTTACAACATAAATATCATACAAATCATCTCGGTATTGAATTTTTCTTAAATTATCAATAGTTGAACCAATTACTTTCTCTTCATTATGTGCTGCAACTAATATTAAAAACTTTGTCTTATCTTCAATTATTTCATAATCACGTTTCGCTTTACCAAATCCAAAAAAGGAAATGATTACATAGTATACCGTATTAATATTAACATATACTGTAATGATAAAAAACAATGCTAATAACACGGTAACTACTTTTCCGCTCAAAAATTCCATGTCCATCCTCCTAAAATCTTTCCAATATACACCATTATAGACTCTTAAATAATAATAATCTAGTTCGTTTCGTATTTCAAATAGTTTTTCTTACATAACGATGAAGATTAGTATCGTAAATAATCATAAAATACAGTGGAATTTTAGTCAGCTTTTTTTATCTATCTCCACTGACTATTATCCTCTATTAACTAAGTTTTTATTGTAATCTACCTTTCGCTAACCACCAAATCCCACTTACTAACATTACGTCTAAGCAAACTGTAAATAAAAATAAATGCTTAGCGAAATCCCCTTCTCCACTTCCAACAAATGGGACCACATAAGAAATCATGCCAATTATAGCTACCGCTGTAAATATGTCAGGAATAAGCCGCTCACTATGCGTCTTAGCTCTTCTGTATTCTAGCAAAATTCCTAGTCCATATAAAACGTATAAAAGAACAATCCATATGAATCCATTTGGATGATATTGCTCTTTCACATGACTCCATAAAGAAAATGTCTCCACTTGAGTAGCGGGAACTGGATTATCTTTTTTCTCATAATTACCAAGAAAAGCAACCCCATCAACGGACGGTCGGATAGTCCAAGCATATTCAGCTGTTGCCTCTAGTTTACTCCAAAATCTTTGTGGATGCGTCAAATAAAATTTGGCGATATCAGGGAATTTTATTTTATTATATAATTCTTTATGCAATCTCGGGTCTTCCTGTGGTATCGCTGCATTAGACCAAAAATGAGTTCCTGCATTTACAGCAAGTTCTGGGTCAACTCCAAGATCACGTAAATCTTGTTCTGGGTTTGGAGAATCTTTAAGAACCCCATAAAATACTGTTTGATATATATTAATTTTATCAATCCATGCAGGTGAGCTTTTATAACAAATGAAAGATAAAATTAAAAGTAATGCCGTCATTGATACAATTACACTTCTCCATACTTTATCCTTGCGTATAAACCATAGTCTAATAGTAAGTAATGCTGCTATAAATCCTGCTGGTGTATACTGCGTTTTAGAACAAGCTAGCATTATTGCTGATATATAAAACAAAATAACTAACCAAATAGACGGATGTTTCTGACGCGCAAGTTGTATTCCTAATGCAATTGTTAAAAATAGAAACACATACGTTACAGCTTCACCATACATAGAATTAAAATATAGTATGTATCCAATATCTGCAAAAACAACAATTGTTAACGTTACAAGAAAACCATTCACGATTTTATTATTCGTTTTATTCAGTTTGACAATTAGATATAGTGCTAGAAGAAAAATCATAATATATTCGACCGCTAGAACTCGTATATCAAACCAAGGTCCTGGTAATATTTTACCAATCCATAAAGCTGGAACCATGAGAAACAACTGCGAAGAAACATAATCACCTGCAGCTGGATTCACATAAGCATATAAATGATGGATAAATGAAAAGTATTTATCTACCCTCGCTTCATTTGGATCTGGATAAGCCAATCCAATTTGAATCATAATACGTTCAAAGTCACCATTGTCAGCGAGACCAACAATAGGCTTAATAAGTAATAAACCAATCATTACTATTGCCGCAACAACAACTGCTATAACTTCCCATTTTAACCACTTTGTCTGCATTTTTTATCTCCTTTATATGCATGCCATTACGTCATCGTTTTTTGCCAGACAAACATGCAACTAGCATTATCCTTCCAGCTCTTTTTAAGTATAAATTACAACCTGTTTTGTCATATTTTTTAAAAAAGAATCTAGAAATACGAAAGCTTATAGTAAATATACCTCTTTATTTACTATAGCTTTCACAATATAAAAATCAACAAAATTTTACATCATCTACCTTAAACTGTCAATTGTTAATCTAATCTTTCAACATAATATTTTATTTATTAATTTAAATATTAGCTTCTTTCAGCAATAAAAAATTCAATTGGCCTCTTATTAGGACGTCGTTCGCACTAATAAGAGGGGAGGGATGGATACCTCTACTACTTATAGTTTCACTTTATTACACTTGTTTTGCATCGCTGTAGTTGCTTCGCTTTCAGTAGAATTTCCAGTAACATATATATCCCCATCTCCCCTCTACCTACTACCAGCGATTCTCCTTTTTATCTATTTCAGCACTTGCTTGTTTATCTACTGGATAATCTCCAAGTTTTAATATCCAAAAGGTCGCCACCACCACAAGCCCCTATAACCACTACTATCCCTAGCCAAGTTAATATTTTATTTTTCCGCTCTCGTCCCCCCGTCTGTATTCATTAAAACCTCTCGCAAAATATTATATAAAAGACCGTGCCCTTATAAGTAATCCTTCTAAATATAGACTTTATATCCTAGGGAGTTGAATGAGCCTTTAATTTACAAAAAAATTTTACTTCTCTACAAAATAAAAAGGCAAATGAATCATAAAATTCATTTGCCTTTGAATGAAACTTTTATTTTTTTAAAATTAGTATTGTTTCTAGATTTCATCGTCAGCTTTGCTATTTATACTCTCAGCTAGCCTTATGTTCAAGTCTCAACTTATCCGCAACCATTGCGATAAACTCAGAATTCGTAGGTTTTGCTTTTGACATGGATACTGTATAACCAAATAAGGACGAAATAGAATCAATATTTCCACGGCTCCACGCTACTTCAATCGCGTGACGGATTGCACGCTCGACACGGCTCGCTGTTGTATTATATTTCTTTGCAATATCTGGATATAATACTTTCGTAATAGATCCTAGTAATTCGATATCATTGTACACCATAGAAATCGCTTCTCGTAAGTACATGTACCCTTTAATATGAGCAGGTACACCAATTTCATGAATAATACTCGTAATACTTGCATCTAAGTTTTTCGGTTTTCCATCTATTGTTGTTGCTGATCGGAAAGATGGTAATGGACGTTTAATAGTAGCATTTGCCTTGCCACTCACTTGACGAATATGACTAGTTAAATTCTCCATATCAAATGGTTTTAATATGAAATATGAAGCACCTAGGTCAACTGCTTTTTTCGTCACATCTTCTTGTCCAAATGCTGTTAACATAATTACGCTAGGCTGTCTTAACCTTTCAATATGTCGCATTTTCTCTAGTACAGCTAAACCATCTAAATGTGGCATAATAATGTCTAAAACGAGTACATCAGGCTGCTTATCTGTTAATAAGTTTAAACACTCTTGACCATTATAAGCAGTACCGATTACTTCCATATCATCTTGAGCAGCTACATAACTCTCTAGCATTGATACTAATTCTTTATTATCATCCACAAGACATACTTTAATTTTCTCCACAGCTTTTCCTCCCTTACCGAATCGATTCTCCGACATGTGTATCCTTCTAGGCTACATGAATTGTTCGACAATTGTGTGAAAATTCCCTTTTAAAGTTTGTTACTTTCCGATAAAATCACAAAAAAATATGTTTATCGTTCATTTATTCCCTTTCGCAACACATTCCATCATAGAAATACAACGAAACGTTCAACCCTTTGCTTATATTTTACAACAAAAAACATCTCTTGCGGAGCTTTTACAAAATTTCAACGAATTTTTCAATAGAAAAGCGAGCTAATGAATAATTAGCTCGCTTTTTTTTCTTGATCATAAATATTAATTCCAGCCTCATGTAACATCCATTCAATATGAACACCGTACCCTGATGTTGGATCATTGACAAATACATGTGTAACGGCTCCGATTACTTTCCCGTTTTGTACAATTGGACTTCCACTCATCCCTTGTACGATACCACCTGTTTTTGCTAATAAACGCTTATCTGTTACTTTTATTACCATACCTTTTGTAGCTGGAAATTTTTGCGGTACCGTACTAACAACTTCAATATCAAATGCTTCTACTTTATCTTGATCAATAACTGTTAATATTTTTGCCGGTCCTTCTTTTACTTGATGAGATAATGCGATAGGCATTGCTTTATCCATTACGCCGTTTGTCATATTTGTATTTAATTTTCCAAAAATACCATACGGACTATTTATTGTAATATTGCCAATCACTTCACGATCTGGTGAGAACCTTGCTAACTTCTCTCCTGGATTCCCATGACTACCTCTTTCAATCGATGTAACTGTCGAACGCATAATTTGTCCATCTTCAACTTGAATCGGCTTTTTCGTATCATTATCAGAAATGACATGACCCAGTGCTCCGTATTTCATAGAATCTGGATGAACAAATGTCATTGTTCCGATTCCAGCTGCCGAATCACGAATATATAAGCCAATACGATAAGACGATTCCCCACTGTCTTTTTGTGGTGTTAATTTCGTGCGAATGTATTTTCCATCTCTTAACAAAACAAGGTTAAGTGGTTCACCTGTTTCACCACTACTATGAATAAATGGTGCGACATCACTCATTCTTTCAATTGTTTTACCATTAATTTCAGTAATCATATCTCCAATTTGCACACCAGCTGTTTCACCAGGAGATATTTTACCTTTTTCAGTTTGAATTAAATGATGGCCTACAACAAGTACACCTTTTGTGTTTAATTTCACACCAATTGATTGTCCACCTGGAATAACTTTAAAATCTTTTAATACTTTCACATTTACTTTTTTTACTGGAAAACCAGCGATTTGGAACACCATGTCCGCTTCACCATTTTGATGAGAATTTACCATAAGTCCTTGTTTTTGTTCATTCGAACTCACTGTAAATACATGGCTATTTGTAGATGAAGCTTTAAAAACTGGTAATGAAGCTATTTCTGATTGTTGTCCTTCAAAAACAACAAGTTGCTTCGGGGATGAAATAAACGTCCGAAGCGGCTTAAAACATCCAATAAAAACTAAAGAAACAAGGAGACAAAGACCTATTATTTTTCGAAATCTTTCTAATTTCAATTTGTTCACTCTCCTCGCTCCTACCCCACATTCAGCCTCTTGGCTTCACTTTTTAATCTCTCCTTGCAGTGCTTTATTTATAACCGGAAGAATTAAGAAATCTTCATTTGAGAAAAAAAGCTATCCATTACTGGATAGCCTCTGCTGTCTGTTTAAAATGATGCGCTTGCGTAAGTAACTCTTTCGCATGTTCTGTCGTTAAATCTGTAATTTCCACACCAGAAATCATTCGAGCTATTTCTGTTACTTTATCCTCCATAGTTAAAACGGTAACTGATGTAATTGTCCGATCATTCGCTACCTGTTTTCGAATAAATAAATGCGAATCCGCCATTGAAGCTACTTGAGGTAAGTGCGTAATACAAAGCACTTGTGAGTTTACTGATACACGATAAATTTTTTCCGCAATAGCCTGTGCAACTCGACCACTCACACCAGTATCCACTTCATCAAAAATAACAGATGCAATACCTTGATGTTTAGAAAAAATACTTTTTAAAGCTAAAATAATACGAGATAACTCTCCACCAGAAGCGACCTTTGAAAGTGGTTTTAACGGTTCACCGGGATTCGTTGAAATATAAAACTCCACGTGATCATAGCCGTCCGCCGTAAGGCGCACCGGTGCGCCTTCCACAAGAGGTTCTTCTGCATTTCCTTCTCTCTTCATGATTCTCACTTCAAATTTCGTTTTTTCCATATATAGTTCTTTTAATTCTTGATGAATAGCATTTGTAAGATGCTCTGCAAGTTCATGACGCATATTACTTAACAACGTTGCTTCTTTCAGAATAACACTTTCTAATTCCTTTAACTGCTTCTTCGTCGCTTCAATATGAACGTCTTTATTTTCAATCGTAAAAATTTCTTGCTCAATTTTATCAGCATACGCTAAAATCTCTTCTACATTATTTCCATATTTTCTCTTTAGCATACGAATTTCATTTAAACGTGTTTCAATTTCATCTAGACGATTCGGATCATATTCCATCATATCGAGATTTTCTCTAAGTTGATACGCAACTTCTTCTAATAAGTAATAGCTATTTGCAATTGAATCATGATTTTCTTGATATACTTCATCTAAATGTGTAATACTCTCCATTTGTCCCATTGCACTTCTTACATTATCTAATCCTTGTCCGTCAGCACTTAACGAACGATATGCATCACCTAACGCTTTATAAATCTTTTCAAAATTAGAAATTTGCAATCGTTCCTCAGTTAATTCATTTTCTTCATCCATCTTTAAATCAGCCTTACGGATTTCTTCATGCTGAAATTGAATTAAATCTAAGCGATGTGCCATTTGTTGTTCATTTTCACTTAACGATTTCAATTGTTTTTTTAATTTCTCATAGTCAGCGTATACATTTTGATATATATCCAACTGTTTAACAATACGCTCCCCATCAAAATGATCGAGCATAAACAGATGTCGCTCTTCATTCATTAAGTCTTGCGTTTCGTGCTGTCCATGAATATCAACAAGCGTTTTGCCAATCTCTTTTAATATACTAAGGGTGACAAGTTTCCCATTTACACGACATACACTCTTTCCGTTTGCAGCAATATCACGCTTCAAAATAATCATGCCGTCTTCTATTTCTATATCTAACTCTTCTGCCTTTTCAATACATGGATGCTTGTCGTCTTCCACATAAAATAACCCTTCTATCTCAGCTTTTTCTGTTCCGTATCGAACAAATTCCGCTGAACCACGGCCACCTACAAGTAAACTAATCGCATCAATAATAATCGATTTTCCAGCTCCTGTTTCACCACTTAAAACTGTTAAACCTTTTTGAAAAGAAATATTTAATGCCTCAATAATAGCAAAGTTTCTAATCGATAATTCCGATAACAATGCCCCATTCACCTCGTTATAAACTAATCCCCTACTAAGGGCTTTTTTCAGTTCTTTATTCAAATAGTCATACTATATGTTTGTATGTACTCTTCTAACCCGCTCCATTGTACCAAACATTCGTTTTACGGGTCAATCCACCTATTTTCTAATTTTATTCAAACAAAATATTATATTACAATTAAAAATTCACATTTTTAACCGCTAAAAAAATCCTGTTCACTTTCCACTTTACAGAGGAAAGCAAACAAGATTTTTTTGTTACAACATATTTAAGAAACGATCAGAGACAACACCTGTATCCTCAGGTGTACGGCAAATAATTAGGCAAGTATCATCACCACAGATGGTTCCGATGATCTCATCCCACTCTAAATGATCAATAAGTGCTCCAAGTGAATGAGCGTTACCAGGCAATGTTTTTAGCACAAGCATATGTCCTGCCGTGTCTAATTTTACAAATGAATCCACTAGATTTCGTTTTAATTTTTGTAACGGGTTAAACCGTTGATCTGCTGGCAAGCTATATTTATAGCGACCATCATGTAATGGCACCTTCACTAAGTGCAGTTCTTTAATATCGCGCGATACTGTTGCTTGCGTTACATTAAATCCCTCATTACGTAAAATATCAACTAATTCATCTTGTGTTTCGATTTCTTTGTTCGCAATAATTTCCCTGATTTTAATATGGCGCTGACCTTTATTCATACATTTGCACCTCACACTATCTCTTACCATAGTTTAAACATTGGTATACTTCACTTATTTATGTTAACTTATAATTCGTTACTTGTACACAATTGTTTTTACAATCATTATACAATTACAGCAAAAAGAGGAACAACATATGTTATTCCCCTTTTCCTTTTTGTTTTAGAACGTCATGCGCTTCTGTAACAACTTGCTCAATAGAAATTGGAGAATGATTTTTGCCACTCTCATCACGTTCACCATGCCATTTTAAATGAATTAAGAATTCAATATTACCGTCTCCACCCGTAATCGGTGAGAATGTTAACCCTTCTACATCATAGCCTTCTTTTAAAGCAAAATCGACAATCATTTCTACGACAGCTTCATGCACTTTTCTATCACGAACAATGCCTTTTTTCCCAACTTGCTCTCTTCCAGCTTCAAACTGCGGTTTAATTAACGCTGCTACATCACCGTTAAGCATAAGCATTGTTTTTAAAACTGGCAGTATTAGTTTTAATGATATAAATGAAACATCTATACTAGCAAATTGTGGTAAACCACGCTCTAAGTCTGCTGGTGTCACGTAACGGAAATTTGTACGTTCCATTACGACAACACGCTCATCTTGACGCAATTTCCACGCCAATTGATTATATCCTACATCTAATGCATAAGATAGTTTCGCTCCATTTTGAAGCGCACAATCTGTAAAGCCACCAGTTGATGAACCAATATCTATCATAACTTTATCTTGTAAATCTAGATGAAATGTCTCCAGTGCCTTTTCAAGTTTATAACCACCACGGCTTACATACGGCATAACTTGTCCCTTTACCGTAATCTCTGTATCTTGTGGGATCTTCTCTCCTGGCTTATCGAGTCTCATCTCATTCGCATATACGAGTCCAGCCATAATAGCACGTTTCGCTTTCTCACGTGTTTCTATAAGCCCTCGCTCTACTAATAGTACATCTACTCTTTCTTTTTTTGCACTCATTTGTTACGCCCTTTTTTGTTTTGATGGAATCATTGTATGAATACGGTCTACAACAGCATCTGTCGTTAAACCAATTTCTTCTAATAATTTTGTTACACTACCGTGCTCTATGAAACGATCTGGAATACCCATTCTTTCAATTAATGCACTATGGTATCCGTTCTCAGATGCAAATTCAACTACTCCAGTTCCAAAACCACCGATTAAACAAGCTTCTTCAATCGTTAAAATCGGTATATTTTTTCCTAAGAGATCATGTAAATACGCTTCATCCATTGGTTTAATAAAGCGAGCGTTCACTACTTTCACTGAAACTCCAGCCTTTTCAAGACGCTCTGCTGCTTCCATTGCCATTGGAATTGTCGTACCAAATGTTAAAATAGCTGCCTGCGTACCTTCTTTTAACGTTTCCCATGTGCCGATTGGAATTGCCTTTAATTCTTCGTCCATATGAACGCCAAGACCATTACCACGTGCATAACGTAAAGCGATTGGTCCATCTTCATATTGCATCGCCGTATACACTAAATGTTGCCCTTCATTTTCATCTTTTGGCATCATTATTACCATATTCGGTAAATGACGTAAAAACGAGATATCAAATACACCTTGATGTGTTTCACCGTCTGCTCCTACTAATCCAGAGCGATCTATTCCGATGAAAACATTTAAATTTTGACGACATATATCATGAACAACTTGGTCATATGCTCTTTGTAAAAACGTTGAATAAATTGCTAAGAATGGTTTCATCCCTTGCGTTGCCATACCTGCTGCCATTGTTGTAGCATGCTGTTCTGCAATACCTACATCGATCATACGATTCGGGAATTCCTTTTGGAATTTCTCAAGTTTCGATCCAACAGGCATTGCAGGCGTAATTGCAACAATACGCTCATCTTCTCTCGCCAACTTAAGTACTGTTTCACTAACAACAGCACTCCATGCTGGTGCAACTTCCTTCGGTTTAACGAAGTCACCTGACTCAATTTTATACGGGCCTGTTCCATGCCAAGTTCCAATTACGTCACTCTCAGCTGGTTTATAACCTTTTCCTTTTTTCGTAATCACATGAACAAGTACTGGACCTTTTGTTTTCTTTGCATATTGCAACGTTTCGAATAACTTTTCATAATCGTGCCCATCGACTGGACCTAAATATGTAAAGCCTAACTCTTCGAAAAAGACGCCTGATACTAGTAAATATTTAAGACTATCTTTTATTTTCTCTGCTGTTGCAGCCACTTTTCCACCGACTGCTGGGATTTTTTTCAATATATACTCTAGTTCATCTTTTACCCAATGGTATTTTCCTGCGGTACGTAAACGACCAAGTACATTATGAAGCGCACCAACGTTTGGTGCAATTGACATTTCATTGTCATTCAAAATAACAATCATGTCTGTTTTTTCATGCCCAATATGGTTCAATGCCTCTAAGGCCATTCCACCTGTTAAAGCACCATCTCCAATGATTGGTATAACATATTCTTTCGTTTTCTTTAAATCACGTGCTAAAGCCATTCCCATTGCAGCAGATAGTGATGTCGAGCTATGACCTGTTTCCCATACATCGTGCTCACTCTCACAACGTTTTGGAAAACCACATAGACCTTGATATTGCCTTAATGTACCGAATTCCTTCGCACGTCCTGTTAAAATTTTATGTACATAGGATTGATGTCCTACATCCCATAAAAATTTATCTTTCGGACTATCAAATAATTTATGCAGAGCAATTGTGAGTTCTACTACACCTAAGTTAGGTGCAATATGTCCACCTGTTTGAGAGAGCTCTTCAATTAAAAATTTACGAATATCCTCACTCAATCCCTCTAGTTCACTGATAGACATATCTTTCAAAAAACTAGGGTTTTGAATTTGCGTTAGATCCACATGGATCACTCACTTTCATTTCATAATCTGTCAACATGTCAAATATTATAAAAAACATTTACACAACACAAGAAATTTTCTTTTCTATCCTTTATCTTACCCTGCTATCAACCAGTCTATTGTGCCCTAATCCTATTATAAACCATATTTCTTTATGCGTTGAAAAAAATAGCCGCTAACACGAAGTGATAACGGCAATGTAATCTACATATATTTTTGCCAATAACAAGAAAAGAAAAACCTTTTCCTACATTTATATCATAAAATGATGAATGACTCAACAAATGAAAACGCTGTTATATTAGTTATTACGTTTTGCAATCAAATCGCAAATAGATAGTAAATATTCATCTTGTAATTGCAAGGAGCTAATCGCATCTTTTGCTTTTGCAATTGTTTCTTCTAAAATATTCTTTGCTCTATCTACAGTAAATAACGTCGTATATGTGCTCTTTTCGTTGGAAACATCACTACCAATCGGTTTTCCAATCTCTTCTTCGGTTCCTTCTACATCTAAAATATCATCTCGAATTTGGAAAGCTAGGCCAATATTTTTTGCAAACTCAAGTAACTTTTCTTCCTGCTCTTTTGTAGCATTAGAAAGTATCGCTCCCGCAAGTACAGCGAATTCAAGTAGTTTCCCGGTCTTATGCTTATGAATATACTCTAACTCATCAATCGTAAGTTGTTTCCCTTCAGCTTCCATATCCGCCACTTGTCCGCCAACCATTCCTTCCGGCCCAGCTGCTTTTGCAAGCTCAAGTACAAGTCTTACTTTTTTTTCAGCAGAGATTTCTTTTTGCTCATATGCCATAACAATTTGAAAAGCATACGTCAACAAACCATCTCCTGCTAAAACTGCCATTGCTTCACCAAATACTTTATGATTCGTGGGCTTTCCTCTTCTTAAATCATCATCATCCATACAAGGTAAATCATCATGAACTAACGAGTATGTATGTATCATTTCAAGAGCACAAGCTGCACCTACTCCAAGATTTCTTTCTTTCCCAAACGCTTGTAATGTTGCAAATAAAAGTAACGGGCGGAGACGTTTTCCACCCGCTTCCAAAGAATATGCCATCGCTTCCCGAAGTACATTTGGACATTGTAATTCATTTGCATAGCTTACAAGCTTCTCTTCTACGAAAGTTTTACTTTCTTTCAAAAAAGTATCAAAAGCGATTGTCACTATGCTTCATCTCCTAAAGCAGTAAACGGTTCAAGCTCTCCATCTTCTCCAAGAATAACTGCCATTTGTTCTTGTACGTTCTTCAACTTCTCATCGCAAAGCTTAGATAATTCCATACCCTCTTTAAAATAAGAAATCGCTTCTTCTAAAGGTACATCACCTTGCTCTAGCTTAGATACGAGATGCTCAAGTTGCGAAATTGCCTCTTCAAAACTCACTTTATTTTCCATTATTCAATTCACGCTCCTCTATGCCTGATACGCTACAATCTAGTATTCCATCTTGTAATTGAACTGAAACAGCATCTCCAAGGCTGACATCTTTCACACTTTTTAACACTTGCTTCTCTTCATCATATACAAGCCCGTACCCTCTCATCATTACTTTAAGCGGACTTAATGCTTCAAGTTTTTGAGCAGCTCTTACAAAGGCAAATTCTTTCGTTTGAAGTAATGTTTGCATTTCACGTTGTAATTGCTTTTGCAACGTTTCAATCGCTACCTTTGTTTGTATAATTTTTTGAGACGGGTGGTGCTTCTCTAAATAAAATGAAAGCTGTTTTAACTGATTCACCTTTTTATCAATGTAGCGCTCTTTCGCTAAAACAAGCTGTTCTAACGCTCTATCTAATTGCTCTTCCTTTTGTTCATATACTTGTCTTGGATAACGGAATGCATAAGATTTTTGCAATACTTGTAATTTTTCTTCTTTTTTATGTACTAACTCTCTCATTGTTCTTTGCAATCTTAGAGTTCTTTGTAATACCTTTTCTTGTAACTCTATAACGTTCGGTGCTGCTAGTTCAGCTGCTGCAGTCGGTGTTGGTGCACGTAAATCGGCAACAAAATCTGCGATTGTAAAATCTGTTTCATGCCCTACTGCTGAAATAATAGGAATTTCGCTCTTAAAGATTGCTCTTGCAACCACTTCCTCATTGAAAGCCCATAATTCCTCAATAGAACCTCCCCCGCGCCCAACAATTAATACATCTATATCTCCCATTTCATTCGCTGTACGAATCGCTTGTACAATCGAGGGAGCTGCTGACTCCCCCTGTACAAGTACTGGAAATACAATAACATTCCCAATTGGATAACGACGTTTAATCGTTGTTATGATATCACGAATCGCAGCTCCTGTTGGCGACGTAATTACCCCTATTGTTTTAGCATAAGGAGGGATTATTTTTTTATAAACTTGAGAAAACAATCCTTCTTCCTCTAAACGAACTTTTAATTGTTCGTAAGCCAAATGCAAATTTCCGACTCCGTCAGGTTGCATGTCTTGAATATAAATTTGATAAGAACCACTCGCCTCGTAAACAGAGATTTTCCCTTTTACAAGTACCTTCATCCCATTTTCAGGTCTGAATTTAATATTACGATTATGGCCCGCAAACATAACCGCTGCGATTCTGGCATTTTCGTCTTTCAATGTAAAATACATGTGACCACGACTATGATTTTTAAAGTTGGAAATTTCACCTTTTAACCAAACAGACTGTAAATGCGGGTCATATTCTATTTTTGTTTTTATATAGCGTGTTAATGCTGTAACGGTTAAATATTGTTTCTCCATTTCTCTCTCCTCATAGCCGACTCAAATTATTTACAAACGACACCTGCGCGTTTGGCAGATTCAACAGTATTATGAAGAAGCATTGTAATCGTCATTGGACCAACACCCTTTGGCACAGGCGTAATGTAACCCGCAACGTCTAACACGTTGTCAAAGTCAACATCACCACAAAGCTTGCCTGTTTCTAATCGATTCACACCAACGTCAATTACAACCGCGCCTTCTTTCATATAATCAGCTGTTACCATTTTAGGTCGTCCAACAGCTACGATTAAAATATCAGCTAACTTCGATAATTCTTTAATATTTTGCGTCTTAGAATGACAATATGTGACAGTTGCATTTTCATTTAAGAACAATTGCCCCACTGGTTTGCCGACAATATTACTTCTTCCAATTATTACAACATGTTTTCCCGAAATATCAAGATTCGTTTCTTTTACTAATTCTACAATACCATGCGGTGTACATGGAAGGAATGTATCTTGTCCCGTCATCATACGTCCCACGCTGATTGGGTGAAATCCATCTACATCCTTTTCTGGTGAAATTCTTTCAATGATAGCTTTTTCTTCAATATGTTTTGGTAAAGGTAATTGCACTAATATGCCATTAATGCGGTCATCGCCATTTAAGCGATCGATTTCAGCAAGCAAACGTTCCTCAGTAATCGTTTCAGGAAGTTCAATTAGCTCAGAATAAATTCCTACTTGTTCACAGCCTTTTTCTTTTCCTTTTACGTAAGAACGAGATGCTGGATCTTCTCCCACTAAAATCACTGCTAATCCTGGTACAATCCCTTGCTCTTTCAACTTCACAACTTCTTCTGTTAATTGTGCTCGTTTTTTCTCCGCAACTTCATTTCCTTTGATGATTACTGCTACCATTTTAAGATTCCCCCTTAAAGAAATTACAGTGTATCTTTTATATTAGATAAAACGCCGTTAATAAAACGACGAGATTCCTCATCCCCAAATGTTTTAGCAATTTCAATTGCCTCGTTAATTGTTACGTTGTGTGGAATTTCTTCCATGTACTTCATTTCATACACAGCTACACGTAAAATACTGCGATCAACAATACTAATACGCTCAAGCTTCCACTTTTTTAAGTTTTGACGAATTGCTGCGTCAATCTCTTCTTTATTGTCTACAAATCCTACAACAAGTGATTCTAAAAACTCATTTGTTTCTTCACCTTCATCTAGCGTATTTTCCACCGCTACCTTCGGTTCTAATTCACCTGTAATATCCATTTGGTATAATGCTTGCATAGCTCTTTCTCTAGCCGTCCTACGTTTCATTGTAACTCTCCTTTATGCTTCAAGTCTTTCCTTATGCTTTGTTATATTATTATAATTTATAAGCCGTCAATTCACTTACTCTTACAGTTTTCATTGATTTTCCAACCTTATAATACAATGATAATAACACAATTTATCGTTTCACACACGGGTTACAAGGCTGAAAAATAATAAAAAGATTAACTTCAAGTTCCATATCTTATCACAATGTACGTTTTTTGGAAAAACGAAACATTTTCTTTTTTATTTCTTATTTTTTGAAATAGTATAACAATTAGAGGGTTGTAATTTGTGAAGAAATGAAACGATAAAAAAGATGCCTATGTTACTAGGCACCTTTTTCATTCTTACACTGGTTCAATTTCTGTTTTTTGTGTTTCGAATGTTACGCCAACGATGTGAACATTCACTTCTTTTGGCTCAAGTCCTGTCATTGTAAAGAGTGCTTGGCGAATATTGTCTTGAATCTTTTGTGCAACAACTGGAATTGCTACACCAAAATACATTACAACATAAAGGTCAACGATAATATCTTCGTTTGCTAATTCAACCTTTACACCTTTACCATGATTTTTCTTACCTAACTTCTCAACAACATCTGTAGCAAAATTACCACGCATTGCCGCCACACCTTCTACCTCAGCAGCTGCAATACCTGCAATTACTTCAATTACTTCTGGTGCAATTTCTACTTTACCAAGAGTTGTATCTTGACCCATATCTAACATATGTTCAGCCATGAAAAAAACCTCCTTTAATGTATCACTGCGTCACAAGTTCATGCTCTTCCAAAAACTTCGTATTAAACTCACCTTTTACAAAATCAGGATGATCTAACAATTGCAAATGGAACGGGATTGTTGTATGTACGCCTTCAATGACAAACTCACTGAGTGCACGCTTCATTTTTGCAATTGCCTCTTCACGTGTTTTTCCGTGAACAATTAATTTAGCAACCATCGAATCATAGAAAGGTGGGATTGAATATCCCGGATATACAGCTGAATCGACGCGAATACCAAATCCGCCTGGTGGTAAGTACATTTCTACTTTACCTGGAGATGGCATAAATTTTTTGGCAGGGTTTTCCGCATTAATTCGGCATTCAATTGCCCAACCATTAAATTGTACTTCTTCTTGCTGTAACGATAACTTTTCTCCAGAAGCAACAAGAATTTGCTCTTTAATTAAGTCCATTCCTGTCACCATTTCAGTAACCGGATGCTCAACTTGAATTCTCGTATTCATCTCCATGAAATAAAAGCTTTTCGTTTTATATTCATAAATAAACTCAACCGTACCAGCACCTGTATAATCAACCGCTACCGCCGCTTTAACTGCCGCTTCACCCATCTGCTTGCGAACATTTTCATCAAGTGCAGGTGATGGACTTTCTTCTAATAGTTTCTGCAAACGGCGCTGAATTGTACAATCACGCTCTCCTAAATGAATGGCATTTCCGTGTGTATCTGCCATTATTTGAATCTCAACATGGCGGAAATCTTCAACGTACTTTTCTAAGTATACACCAGGGTTCCCAAAAGCGGTACTAGCTTCTTGCTGTGTAATTTGAATTCCTTTTACAAGCTCTTCTTCATGACGTGCAACACGAATACCTTTTCCGCCGCCACCTGCAGTCGCTTTAATAATAACTGGATATCCAATTTGATTTGCAAGCTCGATCGCTTCCTCGGTATTTTTTATAATCCCTTGTGAACCTGGTACAATCGGAACCCCTGCTTTTTCCATTGTATCACGAGCAACGTCTTTTGTGCCCATCTTTGAAATAGCTTCTGGACTTGGACCGATAAAAATTAAGTTACATTCACGGCATAACTCTGCGAAATCTGCATTCTCTGCTAAAAATCCGTATCCCGGATGGATAGCATCGCAGCCCGTTAACTTCGCAACGCTAATAATGTTCGTCAAATTTAAATAACTTTCTTTTGAAACTGTTGGTCCTACACAATACGCCTCATCTGCAATTTGTACGTGAAGTGACTCTTTATCTGCTTCTGAATAAATCGCAACTGTTTCAATATCCATTTCTTTACAAGCACGAATAATTCGTACAGCAATTTCCCCACGATTGGCTATTAATACTTTTTTTATCATCACAAAGACTCCCTTATTACGCTTTCACAAGAAATAGCGGTTGTCCATACTCAACAAGCTGTCCGTTATTAACAAGAACCTCAACAATTTCGCCCTCTACATCAGCGTCAATTTCGTTAAATAACTTCATAGCCTCGACAATACATACGATAGAATCTTTCGATACCCTGTCTCCAACACTTACATATGGAGGTGTATCAGGTGAAGATGAAGAATAGAATGTACCTACCATTGGTGAGGTAATCTTATGTAGGTTTTCATCTTGAACAGCTTTCTTCTCTTCTTGTTTTGGTGCTTCTACTTGCGCTGCCGCTACTGCTGTTTCAACTTCAACAGATGCTACTGGTTGCATAGCTTGTTTCGCTACAGGTGCTTGCATCGCAACAACTTCATTACCACGCTTTTTCATTTTGATTGTTGTACCGTCTTTTTTGTATTCAAATTCATCAATATTAGAGCTATCAATTAATTTAATTAATTCACGAACTTCTTGAATTTTAAACATGTAAAATCCACTCCCATACTCTTGTTTGTCCCGTTTTTACAGATTCTCATCACTAACACTAGATTGACTGTAAAAATACGATGTATTCTATTAGAAAATTTATTTTATTTACTAATAGAAATATTTACTATTTCCATCTTACGATAAATTTTTTAAACATTCCAATTTATATTTCTTTATAATAAATCGAAACTCCTGTAAAAATATTATTCCAATAAAAAAATTATTACCTAGTAATAATACCAAGTTTCACACGAAATTGGCAAGACCACTTCCTAAAAAACATTCCTTACCTTTTCAAAATGCTACACAGTACACATCTAATTGCCGCTCCACTCTTCACCACATCTACGGTTCATAACATATTTTTACCAAATATTATTTTTTTGTTTACACGCCGTTCATCATTCCTTCATATAAGAATAGTATGTTCAAAGTGTAGAAAATATATTGTATCGAGGTGTGGACATATGATATGGCTCATGCTCTTCTTACCTGCCGTAATGGTTTGGGCATTCGTTCTCTTCATCCACGTCAAATCTGGAAAAAGTAATCATCATCACCATGAACCGCTAATTTTTTATTCACAACGTATTTCTCCATTCCGAGTTGAACATAGTAAAAACACATACAAAGACGAAATAGAAAAAAACTATCGAAAGTGATAGCTTTTTTCTATTATTATTTTTATCTAATTATTTTGAAGTACTCTATGTTCTTATTTACAAACAATGCGATTAGTAAAAATTAATAATCCGTGGGGGAAATCCCCCACGGATTAAAATTCTACTTATTTTGCTGATGGATCAAATTTCACACCTACATCTTTAGAACCGCCTTCACTTCTTACAAGCTGTATAATTTTGTTCGCTTCTTTTTGTGAATGTTTCGCTGCCTTCACTGTTACTCTAATGTCAGTTCCATCAGCTCTTACAAGGGCATCTTTATATCCTCCTTGAGCTTTAATAACTGTTTCAAGTAAACCTTCTTTTGTTTCCATTGTAGCGATTGCATCCATACCATCTTTCGCCTTACTTCTTTCTTCAGCAGTAGCGTTAGAAGACTTTATTACATTTTGTAATTTTTCTCTTTCAGCACTACGCTTATCTTCCATTTGCATACGTAAAGCTGTGAAATTCTCATCACTCGATTGAACTGATACATTCCCCTCTTTTTTACTTGTTTCTTTTTTAGCATTTTCTTTTTTATCTGTCTCTTTATTTGTTGTCTCTTTATTTGGTGTTTCCTTGCTTGGAGTTTCTTTTGTTGTTTCTTTATTTGGCGTTTCGTTTGTTACTGCTTTGTCAGTACCTTGTTTTTCTTGTCCAATCTTTTCACCTGTTGCCGGCGATGCTGTATTCATTTTGTCAGGAGTTGTTACGTAATACACAGATAGTACAACAACTAAACTTAACATTGTTAATAGCCAAACCGTTTGTTTTTTTAACACTTTATTTCCTCCCTATCAATTTTTCGGTGAAACTGAAACACGATGGGCTGGTACATCTAGCAGCCTTATCACAGCTTCTTTTACCATTGCTTTAACTTGTATATTATCCACTCCTTTTGCTACGACGAGAACACCTCGTACTTTCGGTTTCTCTGTCCGTAAAACAACGGGAGTTTCTTTATCACCTTCACGTATAATGACAGTCTTTTCATCAAGAGACTCGTCCTCTACTTCCCTCTTACCGCCTGTTTTATCTGTTTCACCTGTTGTTTGTGAGCGTTTCACTGTATTTTTTTCTAAAATTTTTTCTTCAGATGAATCTAAATTCACCTTAATCGTTACGTCTTTTACTCCTGCTATTTCTTCTAAAGCAGCTTTTAATTCTTGTTCATACGCTTTTTCATATTTTTCTACATTTGACATACTATCATTACTTTTTTGTCCGAAAGTTGGTACGTCTTTTTCTTGGTTTTGAGTTTTTTGTTCTTTAAATACAGGTACTTCTTCTTTTTTACTTGAAAAGAGACTACTAGAAAACATAAGCAAAATTCCAAGTATGAGTAGGACAAGTAAAAACTTAGGTGTTACCTTTTTCCCCTTCTCGTTGCTTTCTTTTTGATCCCCATTCAATAAGTTTCGAAAAAATGAGAACTTCGAATTTTTATCTTTATTGTCCATTTACTCTACCTGTCCTCCCTTCCGTTTGAACTTGGATTTGTTTATTCTCTAGTTGCCACCTGCTTGAAAAGAAATCTTTCATTTCTACATTCGTTTCTTCTACCTTTTTTGGAGGTTCATTCGTATTAATTTCAATTGGCTTTACTGTTTCAATTGCGTCATTTTTACTGCGTTCTTTTTCTTTCAACGTCACAACAACAGATTGAATATCTTTGGCTGACTTTACTTCTTCTACCCTTTCCGTTGCGACTATTTGTATTTCAGAGACTGTCATACCATACTTTTTCTCAAACTCTTTTCCTACTTCTTTTTTCATTTTGGTAGCCATCTCTTCTAAACTATATGCACGTGTTAGAGCTTGTATTTCTTTTTTCTTCGAATCTATTGAATTTTTTACAGATCCCTCTGCTACATACTTTTCTTCATTAAAATTTGCGATTACTTCATTTACATCTGTTTGCAACAGTTTAAAAAGAGGTGTTAAAATTAATACAACTAATAGTAGACTTACGACGAATTTAACGTATTTTTGCAAATTCGAGTTTGGAAGAATAAGATGAAGCATTGTCGCTAAGAGTAAAAAAACGATAATATTTCTAATCCACTCTGTAACAAATTGCATACTCTTCACCTCCTATCGCATCATAAGCGTAATGTTCCCCGCAGCAATAATAATTGTGATACTTAAAAAGAACATAAATGATACGATAGCTAAGCAAGCAAACACGTAAATGATGCTTCGTCCAATGATATCTAAACATTGAATAATTGCTCCTCCGCCAACTGGTTGCAATACTGCTGCTGCGAATTTATAAATAAACGCGATACAAAAAATTTGAATCGCTGGAAAAGCGACAATTAAACATAACATAACGAGCCCTATAATTCCGACTGTATTTTTTAATAACCCCGACGCACTAATAACAGTATCCGCTGCCTCTGTAAACATCCTTCCAACTACAGGAATAAAGTTCCCTGTTACAAATTTAGCAGTTTTCACAGCTATCCCATCAGCAACCGCTGTCGCTGTTCCTTGTACAGATAATACTCCTAAAAAAATCGTTAAAAAGATCCCGATAATCCCAACGCTAACGTTTTGCAGAAGCTTGGACAATTTCGTAACTTTATATTGATCACTCATCGTACTTACAATACTTAATATCGTTGCAAGTAATAAAAGTGGTAGAACGATGTAATTCATAAGAAGCCCACTCGTATTCATTAAGAAAATGATAATCGGATGAAAAAACGATACAGATACAACACCGCCTCCAGTTGCTATGAGTGCAAGCAAGATTGGTAATAGCGCTAATATGAAATCTACCATTGTTTGTATCGTTTCTCTTGCATATGTCATAACCACATAAAAACTATTTAAAGCAAAAATAATAAGCACCATATATACAACTGCATCGGCAATTTTACTTACACTACTCTTTGAAAAGGCAGATTGCAGTGATTGCAACAATGCACTAAAAATTGTGAGCATAATGAGTGTTCCAAGTAGCTTTCCATTTGCAGCAAGCTCGTGAAACAAATATTTTAATAAACCTAGCATCCATTCTTTTATAGAGAATTCTTTTTCTCCCTTTACAAACTCCATAAAGCTTCCTTTTTGACTCTCTGGTAAATAACCTCCATATTTTGTAACAAGCCCGTCCCAAAATTGCTTCACATCTTCAATTCCGAGCTTATCCAATTGTTGATCAACGACGTTTGTTTCTACAGGAGAAGCTTGTACAACAACCGGTAAAGAAAAGAAAAGGAAGCAAGCAAATAGCAGCTTAGCTCCAAACTTCCTCAACATTCACTCCCCCTTATCCCGTCGGTAAAAATCCGAGAATAGTTTCAATTACGACTGTCAAAATAGGAATTGCCATAACGAGAATTAAGATTTTACCAGCTAGTTCAATTTTCGAAGCGATTGCACCTTGCCCAGCATCTTTTGTAATTTGCGCTCCAAACTCAGCGATATAAGCAATCCCAATAATTTTCAGTAACGTTTCTACATAGACGTTGCTAACTTTCGCTTCACTCGCTACTCTCTCAATCATTTGTAAAATAGAGTGAATTTGATCGATTAAAATAAGAAACATTACGCTACCTACAAAAACAATAAATAGCGATGTAATGCTAGATTTATGCTGATTCAAAACAGCTGCTAAAAACGTAGCAACGAGGCCTAATCCGACAATTTGTATAATTTCGATTCGAACCGCCTCCTTTACTGGAAGAGAAAGACACTTTTAATCTTGTCGAACAACGTATTAATTAAAAATGCAACATGGAATAGAATGACGACAAAACCGACAAGGATAACCCAATTTGCAATATCCTCTCGTTTTAATTCTTTTAATACGGTATGAATGAAAGCTAAAACAATGCCGATTCCGGCGATTTGAAATATTAATCCAACATCAATGGACATCGCCTTTCTCCCTCCTATAGCAGTAAAATTACGATAAGTAGCCCCGCTAGTACCCCTAAGCTCTTAATCATTTTTTCATATTGCAGTTGTAACGCTTTCGCTTCTTCTTCCTCTCTCTCTAAATGTGTAATACATAATCGAATATGTTTTTGTTGTGATTCACGATCATGTTGTCCAAGTGTTTCACCAAATTGCTGCAAGATTTCATACTCGGTTTGTTGAAATGCTGTTAACTTCCAATTCTCTTTCAAACTTTCTATCCAAGCTTCCCTTACTGTTTGTTCCCCGTTTTCTAGTTTTTTGGCGAAACTTTGAAATATCCAATTTAATGGCTTGGGCATTTGTTTAACTAATCGTTCGGCGGCTTCAGATAAAGGTGTGTGCCCATACATAATTTCTGCCTCTAATGATTGGAGTGCCGATTTTAATAGTCTAAGTTGCCGCGGCCTCTCACTATATCTTTTTGCGTATGAAAACCCGAAAAAAGTGCTGACCGCAACGATTAACACTGCACCAATTATTTTCACCATACGCCCCCAGCCTTTCGATTCGGTAGTACTGGTTTTCCATATCTATCTTTCACTTGCATAACTGTTCCTGGGCCTCTTGCTTTTGATAACTCCACAAACCTATCAAATATGCCAAGCTCCAGCACTGCCTGTAGCGATGGACGTTTCACAACATCATCATAAGAAAACCCGTGTGCACTTATAAAAAGCTGGACCCCTGCATGCACCGCCTCCATAATTGCTTCACTATCTTCTTTACGTCCAATCTCATCTACGATCAAAACATCTGGACTCATAGAACGAATCATCATCATCATTCCTTCAGCCTTTGGACATGCGTCTAACACATCTACTCGTGTACCAAATTCATACTGAGGGATTCCTTTCACACATCCAGCAATTTCTGACCGCTCATCAACAATCCCCACTTTGCAAGAAGGAATTTTCGACGTACCAACCCCTTGACTCATGCAACGTGCTACATCTCTTAAAAGTGTCGTTTTCCCCGTTTGCGGCGGGCCAATTACCATCGTGTTTAACCATCTTGATTCATACAAATACGGCAAAAGCGGCTCAGCTATTCCTATTTTTTGACGAGAAATACGAATATTAAATGAAGAGACATCACGAATCATTTTCACTGTACTTTTCTCTGTAATGACTTTTCCTGCTAGGCCAATTCTATGTCCTCCTCGAAGTGTCACATACCCACGTTTCAATTCCTCTTCCATCGTATAAATTGAGAATTGACTTAACTTATTCAATAAGTAACTTGCATCTTCTGCTGTAGCGATATAGTCGTAAAAAAACACCTCTCCATGCGCAATACACTCTAGCGGTCTTCCAATTCGAACACGAATTTCCTCTAAAGTATTGTATTGCTTACAACTTTCAACTAACTGTTTCATCATTTTTGGTAAAACCTCTAATACTTCTTTCATAGGCTTCTCCCCACTATACTCGACTTACTATTTCAACAATGCGATAAAAATGCAGCCAATTCCAAGTGCCAGAAAAAAGAGTTTCAAGAAAGAAATTTCGCTCGCTACACTCGCTATGCCTATTGTCATTGTTAAAATTAATACGGTCGGTCCAACAAACGCCAACATACCATTTATAAACAATGCTTTCTTCGCATCATTCACGTAAAGCATAAGCAAAGCGGCGAATATTTCCGCGCTACCCGAAAACAACCGAAGTAACCCCATTACGAGCACGGATGTTTCCATTGCCGCTAGCCACTGTTTCATTCTCCCACCTTCTCCCGTAACGGTTACGAATTCTACATTCCAAAAAAGAATATATTTGTACAACCATATGCAGAGGTTGTCTATTTCAGAAGTAAAAACATAATTTTTCTCTAACACCTTTATTTAAATCTGAATATTCGTGTTTTTTAATGGTATATTATGGTATATTTAATTTAAAAGGGGTATAGACGATGCAGCACGTTACTTTATTACCACTTGATTTACGCTATGCAAATGTGCTTTTTGAGCTATCAAGTGAACCACACGTAAAAAATGCATTAGGAATACAGGTAGAAAAAGTCGAAGACACGAAAGCATTTCTTCTTTTTGCAATAGAAGAAGAGCGCCAAAAGAAGTCTTTATCGAGAATGATTGTAAATGAAGAGAATGAAATACTTGGCCTCACCACACTTAAACATATTAATTATGGGAAGAAACAATCTCACATTGGTAGTTGGCTTGGCTATCCATATTGGGGTAAAGGGTATAATGAGGCAGCTAAAAAAGAAATCTTTAAAATCGCTTTTTTAGACTTACAACTTACATACGTATTCACTGGTGCTAAAACGACTAACATTCGCTCGTTAAAAGCACAAGAAAAACTACCTTACATTTCATTGCATGTGAAAAACAAGTTTCCAGGCGAACATGCTGCACTGGAGAAAGAAGTAAAATCACCTTGCGTACTGCATGTCGTATCGCGTAAGAAATTTTTAAATTGGCTGGACGTACAAAATGAGGGGGGAAAATATGAAGGTTTTGAAAATTAGTTTAACAATTGTAGTAGAATTAGCTCTTATTTATCTTTTTTCATTATTGGTCGGTTGGTCATTTATAGAGACCTTTTTCCTTGGCAGTCTAGCAATATTTGCAATTATGTGGTTAATTATTATGAGTAACCATAGAAATAACATTACAGATCACGCAATAAGTAAAACATTAACTGGTGTTGAGACTGGTGAAATAAAACCATTTCAATTCATTTTCACACCATATATAGCGGGTACTCTTTCACTTGTTTTAGTTAGTTTTGTTGTCACCGCAATTTACTATATGCCCTATTTTCTATAAAAAAGCACTCGTGATAATCACGAGTGCTTTTTTACTATGCACGAGAAACGTATTTACCTTCACCAGTGTTGATGATAAGCATTTCGCCTTCGTTAATGAAGATTGGTACTTGTACAACAAGACCAGTTTCTAATGTAGCTGGTTTTGTTACGTTAGAAGCTGTGTCACCTTTAATACCAGGCTCTGTTTCTGTAACTTTTAATTCAACTGTGTTTGGAAGTTCAACACCAAGTACTTCACCTTGGTATGTCATAATAGATACTTCCATGTTTTCTTTTAGGAATTTTAATTCGCGCTCGATTTGGTTTTCACCAAGTTCGATTTGCTCATAAGTTCCGTTATCCATAAATACATGAGCCTCACCGCTCGCGTATAAGTATTGCATACGACGGTTTTCGATGTGTGCTTTTTCTACTTTTTCACCTGCACGGAATGTTTTCTCTTGAACAGAACCTGTGCGAAGGTTACGTAGTTTAGAACGAACGAATGCAGCACCTTTACCTGGCTTTACGTGTTGGAAATCAAGTACTTGCCAAAGGGCATTGTCCACTGAAATTGTTAAACCTGTACGAAAATCGTTTACTGAAATCATGTAAAAAAATCCTCCTGTGTATTACAAAATAATAAGTTCTTTTGGTGATTTCGTAATTACTTCATTACCTTCACTCGTTACAATGATATCATCTTCAATACGTACGCCGCCAATACCTGGAATATAAATACCTGGTTCTACTGTTACAGCCATACCTGGTTCAAGTACTGTATCAGAACGGAACGCTAAACCTGGCGCTTCATGGATTTCAAGGCCGATTCCATGACCAGTAGAGTGTCCAAAGTATTCACCATATCCTTTTTCCGTTATGTAATCACGCGTTAATGCATCTGCCTCGCGGCCTGTTAAACCAGCTTTAATACCGTTTACACCACGTAATTGTGCTTCTAAAACGACATTATAAATTTCTTTTAATTTATCAGATGGTTCACCGACTGCAATTGTACGAGTAATATCAGAACAATACCCTTTGTAATAAGCGCCGAAGTCTAATGTAACGAAATCTCCTGTTTCTATCACTTTTTCAGATGCCACGCCGTGCGGTAATGCCGAACGAAGACCTGAAGCAACGATAATATCAAACGAAGAAGATGTTGCTCCTTGTTTTCTCATGAAAAATTCAAGTTCATTTGACACTTCAATTTCAGATACTCCCGGGCGAATGAATGATAGAATATGCTCAAAGGCAGCATCTGCAATCTGTGCAGCTTCCTTTAATATCTTAATCTCTGAATCAGTCTTTATCAAGCGTAACTTTTCTACAAGCCCAGAAGTCGGGATAAATTCAGCTTCGATCGCCTCATTATGCGTTACGTAAGAGCTATATGTAAGAGTATCCTGCTCAAAGCCAAGCTTTTGAATTCCAAGTTCTTTCACTTGCTTTGCAACTTCATCAATAATTAATCCCGCATGCTGCACGATTTCATATCCAACAGCTTGTTTACTAGCCTGCTCTACATAACGAAAATCCGTAATAAATTGAGCACGCTCTTTTGAAATAAGTACAACTCCAGCTGTTCCAGTGAAGTTAGCCATGTATCTACGACTATGTTCATTTGTTAATAAAATACCGTCGATACCAGCCTCAGCAAATGCGCTTCTTAATCTTTCGATTTTCTCCATGACTTTATGCCTCCCTTAATTTCTCCATTAATGCAAATAACGCTAACTTATAGCCATAAAAACCAAATCCAACAATTTGTCCTGCACAAACAGCCGCCGTCACAGATTCGTGACGGAACGATTCACGCTGGTGAATGTTAGAGATATGTACTTCAATAACAGGAATCGAAATGCTCGCAATTGCATCTCGAATTGCATAGCTATAATGCGTAAATGCTCCAGGATTTAAAATGATCCCTTCATATATATCTTCAGCCTCATGAAGACGATCGATAATCGCACCTTCATGATTCGATTGGAAACATTCTAACTCCACTCCCATTGTTTTTGCTTCTTGCTTCATATCTGCTTCAAGTGTCGCTAACGTGCCCTTTCCATATACATTTACCTCACGAACACCGAGGCGATTTAAGTTAGGACCGTTTACGAGGAGTAACTTTTTCATATTCTTAAAACTCCTTAATATTAAATATCTATACAACATTTTAACATAGGAGTTACTTATTTGAATAGTTCGTCTTCTCTTCTCCTTCTTGCTCCGCTTTATTACTATTTACTGCGTAAGAAACAGAGTATGCAATAAACACACCATACAATATAAAAATACATATTGTCGTCACAATCGTCTCTTTCGGCAAATTGAACGCACTTTTAATAACAGGTGCCATTAAACCCATTCCGAAAAACAGTAACGCCCACCAAAATAGCCCATAAATAATCCCTGGAATGATTCCTTCAAATTTCGCCAAAAACGCTTTATACAAAAAGGAAATCAAGATTGAAAGAAGTCCCATGCAAACAATTCCTGACAGATTGCCCCATATCCCTTCTTTCCAACTCCCAAACGCAAATGGTAACAGTAAATAATTAGGTCCCGCTTCCGTGAATGAAAATATATGAAGGAAATACCATATTCCTCCCCAAAAAATTCCACCAAACAAACCGATTTGCACATAATTCCTTGTTCCTAATTGTTCTTGACTCACATCAACACCTCCGCTCAATAGTATGCCCGAAACTATTTTGAAGCATGTTTAAATACTGCGAAATTTGTCTATAAAAAGAATAAGAAATGTCCGACTCTCGTAACATTTTCTCTTGTCATATACTTGTATTTGTCGATAAAATAAAGGAAACTCGGTGATTGTCTTATTTCAAAACGACAGAACCCAGTATGACAATTGCCTCTTTTTCTACATAAGAGAGAAACAAATACAGGTTGGTGTTAACATGGCAGAAGAGTCAAAACAAATATATGGCGGGCAAGCAGTCATAGAAGGAGTTATGTTTGGCGGTAGAGAATATACTGTTACAGCGGTTCGTCGTAAAGATAAATCGATTGAATTTTATCGATTACCACGCGTTCGTAATAAAGCATTATCTATCCTAAAAAAAATTCCATTTTTACGAGGTATTGCCGCCATTGTGGACGCAAGTGCGAATGGAGCAAAGCATTTAAACTTCGCTTCAGAACGATTTGATGTCCACCCAGAAGATGATGAACAAATTGCAAATAAAAAAGAAGAACAATCAAAATTAACGATGGTATTAGGAGTTGCAGCAGTTGGCGTTTTATCTTTCATATTCGGTAAAGTCATTTTCACAGCAGTTCCTGCACTATTAGCTGAATTAACGAGACCGATTTTCCCATCTCATACAGGGCAAATCATTGTCGAAAGTGTCATTAAGCTCATGCTACTATTGAGCTATATATACTTTATTTCTT
>NZ_JAEHBO010000159.1:0-4144 GCF_016483575.1 Bacillus cereus group sp. N12 | reverse complement strand
CATTATAACTGGTTCGCTTTTTATATCGTTTCACTTTATCCGATCTGAGAAACCTTCCCTTCATCTTGATATTTCTCTTTCCCTATCGCCTTCATAAATAATAAAATACTGCTCATACCAACAATAAAGTACAGAGCACTCATGCCCCAAGATGCAATAAATGAACCTAACATAACACCTAATGCCCCGTTCATTTTCGCCATTTGAAAGACCATCCCGTTAATCGCCATATAAGAACCTCTTGCCTCATCCGGCACCATATCTGCCATAATAGATTGACGCACTGGCACATACATCATCTCGCCTACCGTTTGGAAAAGCCCTGCAATTAATAAAATCCATAAACTATTGCTCGTTCCGAGTATTGTAAATCCAATTGTATAAATGAATAAACCTACATATAAGATTTTCAAATCGTTGAAGCTTTTCAGCATTTTAATAAGGAGTGCCGAACATAACACAACTAAAATTGTATTCTCTGCTGAAATCCAGCTCATCATTCGAATACCTGTTAAATCAAACGTCACACCATTCCTAAAGAAAAAGTGCACCGTTTCAAATTCCTGCTGCAAACGTACTCCTAAATAATTATTAACCTGAAACTCTAAAGATAATGTACATATACTTGCTGCACAAAAAATTAAAAACGCTCTATCTTTTATTACGACTTTATAACTATCCGCCATATCTTTTAATACATTTTTCTTCTCCACCGTTTTTCGTGCTACATACACTTCTTCAATATATAGAGCCATCACATATAAAGTAATAACTGCAATAACTGTTAATCCAATAAACAATTGTAATCTATAGTTTTCAAACAATAGTCCTCCAAATATCGCTCCAATTGCAATGGATAAATTAATCGCCCAGTAGTTAATGCTGTACATCACTTTTCGATTTTCCGGTGTACTCACATCAATTAACATCGCCTCTGTCGCAGGATTCATAAGACCAGACCCTAAACTATTCACTAACATAAAGATAAATGTTAGCCACGGTGAATCTACATAATCTGAATTTGCAATCCCCATACAAGCGATTGAAATGACTTGTATACTTTGACCGATAATCATAACCTTTTTACGCCCAAGCCGGTCCCCAACATATCCACCGTATAAACCAATTACTAATGAAGCAATTACATTAATAAGTAGTAACGCACCAGCAATTGCACTACCTAATTTTATTGAAAAATAAATCGCCATAAATGGAAAAATCATCGTGGATACAGTACGTGTTAAAAACGAAGTTATAATTCTAATTTTTATATTTCGATGCATACTCCAAAATCCCATCGTTTCCCCCTCCTTATGCTTACTTATTTTACTTTGAAAAAAAGGAAGAAAAAGGTTAGAATATTCTAAAGAGTTTCCCCTTTTATAGATAGAAGGAAGTGTATATATGAAAATTATGGACTATTACATTAGACTAAGACTACATGCACAAGATCAAAAACATATACAAAATAGCTTACAAGAATTAGCGGATATTTTATATTGCAGTACGAAAAACGTAAAGATTTTATTAAAGAAAATGAGCGAGGAACAATTAATTAACTGGACTCCAGGGCGAGGCCGTGGGAATAAAACGGAAATTCTATTTATACATAATTTCGTAGAAGCGATTGAGTCCTATACAGATGAACTGTTAGCGCAAGAAAAATTAAAAGATATCTTTCTTCTTTTAAAAGAACCCCTACCCCTTGCACTTCAAAAAAAGATAGAAAATAAACTACATCATCATTTTGGATACGAACCTTCAAATGATATGTACGACATATTAAAGATTCCTATATCGAGAAAGATATTTCCATTAGATCCGGCTTTTGTGGCTGTAACTACAGAGAGCCATCTTACGAGTCAAATTTTTGATACGTTAGTCGTTTATAACGATGTTACTGAAAAAATGGAACCACACATTGCGCATACGTGGGAATTAAGTGGAGACGGGCTTACGTGGACTTTTTATTTACGAAAGGATGTATATTTTCATAACGAAACAGTTTTAACTTCTAAAGATGTACGATTTTCATTTGAAAGACTAAAAGAAATTCACTCTCCTTTCGAATGGTTAACAGAAGAAATTGTTCAAATTGAAACACCATCACCATTGCAAATTCGATTCCATTTAGCAAAACCAAATCTATTTTTCTTACACTATGTAAGTTCCATACAACTAGCAATTTTGCCACATGATGCTAGTATTGAAAATCATCATTATATAGGTACTGGACCTTTCAAACTTGCTCATTACTCTGAAGATAATATCGTGTTCGAAGCGTTCACTCATTATTTTAAAGAGCGCGCGTTATTAGACCGTATTGAATTTTGGGGTATTCCTGATCATGTACAAATCGATGCTGATTATGAACTACCAAATGAAGAAGAAAATGAAAGGCATAATATACAAATAGAAGAAATAGGTTGTATTTATGCTAGCTTCAACTTAAAAAAAACCGGTCCTCATCATGACATGTACTTTCGAAAGGCTTGGAGAGAACTATATGATGTTGAAACGATAATTCGTAGCATAGAAGGTAGACGAACAATTGCTGCATCAAGCTTTTTCCCTGAAAGAAGTCGCCAAGTTCCTAATAGGTCCTACTCTTTAGAAAAAGCGAAAGAGTATTTGAAAAAGAGTACCTATAATGGAGAAACGATACATATTTATTTCTTCGCATTTAAAGATAGTGCAAATGATGCACATTTCCTAAAAGCACGATGTAAAAGTTTAGGTATACAAGTAGAGCTTCACCCATTTCTCGTTTCAGATTATATGAATCGTTCTATTGATCAACATGCTGATATTATTTTTATGGGAGAAGTATTTGCTGCCGATCATGAACTTGCATTCTTAAATGTATTTAAAAATAAAAGTTGCTTCGTAAACCGGTTCATGGACCCGCACTATGAAAAACAAATTAACTGTTTGCTAGACACATTTTTATTAGAAGGAAATAAGGAGAAGCGCTACGAGCTCATGTATGAAATCGAAGAATTTTTACAAACAGAACACATCATTTTATTTAACTATCACGTTTTAAAAAGAAAAACATACCCTTCTTCTTTAAAAAATGTAACGATTGATTCATTCGGTTGGGCAAATTTTGCAAAGTTATGGATACAGCCATCCATGTCTTAAAATGTGAGTCATTATAAAAGGAGAGGAACTATGAAACGCAACCTAGAAAAAAGACTTTCCTATCTATACACAGGTGAGTTATTTTCAGTCATTACTTTTATCTTCACAAGTTACTTACTTAATTATGCTTATCCTACATTACATTTATATTCCCTATATTCTTTTTGGGTCTCATTTCTTCTTTTAGAGTTTATCTTATTACAAGGAGTAATTTACTGGTACGTAAAGTGGAAACGACTAAAAAAAGAGAAAACATCTGTTACGCCCATTAGGATGATTCAATATTTAAAAATACTTAAAAAGATAAATATAGCATTAATTATCACGGGATTTATTACGTTTACTATTGATTTTGTAATTTGGTATCCCCACTTACCTTTAGGTGGGCTATCATTCACCCTATTTATTTATATTTTTGCATTACTTGAGTACATTAACTATTATCATACTCAGCTTTCATACGATAACATCTCTGATATGAAACATTTAATCAAATCAAAAAAACTAAAGCAGTCCTGTATAAGTAAAGATTTTCAACGTATTTCATAAAAGAGAAGGTACTACATCCTTAGTAGTACCTTCTTCACAATACAAACTATTATTGAATTACTCCATCCAAGTGATTTTTCAAGTTCAATAAATATTGCTCAATATTCGGATTCTTCACCACATCATAACAAGCAAAGCTCTTTAACGGACTCATGCCAAGAAACTTTTGTACGCGATGTAAGTGACTAAGCGCTGACTCTAAACTTTCTCCTTCAAAAAACTTCGTCTTATCTCCAAATGCTTTTTCAGGTGCATTCCAAGTTGTAGAAAACATATATTGCTTCTCTTTTAGTAAACCACCTGTTCCATATTCATCAGCACCTTTAAAGAACAAACCGTATTCATACACTTCATCCATATATGTTTTAAATAGTCCAGGTACACTAAACCAATAAATTGGTGTTTGATAAATCACAACATCCGCCCATAAAAACTTCTCTTGCTCTTCTTT
>NZ_JAEHBO010000158.1:0-4320 GCF_016483575.1 Bacillus cereus group sp. N12 | reverse complement strand
GTACATGTCGCTCGCCAACATAATTTACACGTGGACGGAACAAGCGATTATTTGCATGTTGCTCAATAACGTGCGCACATAGTCCTACTGTTCTAGAGCTAAAGAAGATTGGTGTGTACAGTTGAATTGGGATACCAAGCATCCAATATACTGGTGCTGCATAATAATCAAGATTCGGATAAATGCCTTTTTCCTTCTCCATAATTTTCTCTCCAGCTTCACACATTTCATATAGTGTATAATCGCCTTTTACATCACATAGCTGTTTTAAAGCTTCCTTCATCATAAGTGCTCTTGGATCCATTTTCTTCATATAAACACGGTGTCCAAAGCCCATAATTTTTTCTTTGTTATATAGTTTTTTCTGTAATAACTCTTCAAACTTCTCAACATTGCCAGCCTCTAAAAGCATGTACATAACAGCTTCATTCGCACCGCCGTGTAAGCTTCCCTTTAAAGATGCAACCGCACCAGTTAGAGCACCGTATAAATCTGATTGTGTTGACGCAATTACACGCGCTGTAAATGTAGAGTTTGGCATTTCATGTTCACTATATAAAACAAGGGAACGATCAAAGATCTTCTCCTCAAGTTCAGTCGGTTTCTTACCAGTTAACATATAGAAGAAATTCGCACTATATGACAATTCCTGAAGAGGCTCAATTGGCTCCTCATTATTTAAAATATGATAGCTATTTGCTACAATATTTGGTACTTTACTTAAAAGCTTATAACCTCGATCTTTGTTTACTTCTAACGAGCGATTTTCAATATCATTATCATAACCAGCTAATGCAGACACACCTGTACGCAAGCCATCCATAGGATGCGTTTCTTTAGGCAACGCCTTTAGAACGTTGAATACCCCTTCTGGCACTGCATATTCTTCTTTTAATTTCTTTTCAAGTGTTTCTTTTTCATCCTCATTCGGTAGATGTTCTTCTAATAAAAGGTGCACAATGTCTAAATACTCTTTTGTTTTTGAGAGTTCGATTAAATCATACCCTTGAATTACAATTTCACCTTTTACTGTGTCAAGAAACGAGATTTTCGTCTCCGCTGCTACTACACCATCTAATCCCGGGGAAAATTTTTCTTCAGCTTTCATTATTATTTCCTCCAATCCTAATAGATCTTCGTGCACACAACTGTAAGCCTTTACAATACTTTAGAACTACATTTCTATTTCAATGTATCAGAGTTTTTAGAAGATTTCAATTTATTTTATAATGATAAGTTTCCTATACTTTTATTGATGTAACAATACAATTTTTTGAAAATAATTTTCATATTTTTCAAAGAAAGGACAGACTTCTTTACAATTCTTTTTAAAACAAAATATAAAGATAACTCATATAATCCCATCAAACATATCTTTTTTCCGAATTTTATTACAAAATAGAAAAAACGAGCTGCACACATGTACAGCTCGTTTCTATATGATATTTATTTCACTATCCTCTAAATATAATTCTTATATAAAACTTATTCATTTTTAATAAAGTTATTATTTTACATAATTAAATTAAATTTCTTCTGTTTCTTTATGATAACTTACAACTAAATCATAGTTTTGAAAGTACCAAAGATCATCAAAATCTACAAAAATAGAATACCATCTTTCTTCACTGACACTATTTCCCCATCTGGTTTCTCAGAAACAATCCCTAAAGAATATCCGGGCTGAATTGAACTGTTTCCACCATATCTTATGACAAATCGAATACATTCATTGCGATTGATTCGTAATTCTTCTTTAAACCATTTTACAGCTTCGTTTTCAACGATAATATTCAATTTTATCCCTCTCGGCTTAATTCTTTTTCACTTAACTTTTGTCTTACAAACATACCAAAAACAAGTAAAGCTATTACAGCTGAAACAGAGCTTGCTGTAAATAAAATACGATAGCCAAAAATTTGTGACACAAATCCAAGTAAAATTGCACCTAATCCGATACCTAAATCAAATGCTGTAAAAAATGAAGCGTTAGCAACTCCTCTTTTACTAGGATCAACAATTGTAAGCATCGCCGCTTGTAAAGCTGGCTGTGCTGAGCCAAATCCCATACCGTATAATGTCGCTGCAATAATGATGCCCGTCAAACCATTTGCCATCGTTAATACAACTATAGCTAAAATAGTAATACATAGTGCTGGAAGTATGATGAATACTTCTCCATATTTATCTAATAATTTACCTGAAATCGGTCTTACAATTGTTAATGCAATTGCATATACAAGAAAGAACGTCCCAGGATTCACATTAATTGAAGAAGCGAATAACGGTAAAAACGTTGTAATGCCACCGTATGCAAATGATAAAAAGAAAACAACAACCGTAATTGATAAAACGGATTTTTCAAATAGTTGAATTTTCCCTTTTTCCTTTTGTGGCGTGAATGGCATTTTCGTTATTAACGATAATATAACTGCCATGAAAGATAAAAGAGTTGCTAAAAGGAATAGACCATGAAATGAATAATATTGTACTACCCATAATCCAATCATCGGTCCGATTGCCATTGCAATTGTCATAGCCATCCCGTACCAGCCCATACCTTCTCCACGGCGTGAATCTGGAATAATATCAGTTATCGCAGTTCCAACAGCTGTTGTAGAAACGGCCCATGTCACTCCGTGAATAACGCGTAAAACTGCTAAAAGGACTATAGTCGATGCTAAATTATAGGAATACATCGTTAGCCCAAAAAGGATGAGTCCGAAAATAATAAAAGACCTTCTACCATATTGATCTAACATACCTCCAATAATCGGTCGTATTACAACAGCAGCTATTGTAAACATTCCCATCATCAATCCAACTTGTGATTCATTTCCACCAATCTCTTTAATGAATAGAGGAAGCGTTGGAACAAGTAAATAAAACCCTGTAAATAAAAATAACATCGCGAAAGACATTTGAATAAATGACTTCGTCCATAATCGTTCCATAAAAACACCTCCATAAACACGTGAAATTTACGATTAACACCCCCATTGTACATTTTCTCTGTCTCTTTTCCCTCAGCAAAAAGACGTATCTTTTCATATTAAATAGTCCACTCTCAGCATTGATTGGTCGTACGACTTTGTACGTATGCTTTAACCGAAAGTCCTATGTATTTGTACCTTTATACGTGTTAAGAGAATATACTAATTTATTATCTCAACTTAGGAGTGATTATTTTTATGTGGGTATTATCAAGAGTAACTGCCGTGGTTCCTTCAACTCCCGGAATACATGTGCCCGCCGTCCATACAGCTAGCTCTGATGTTGGCATTGAACTTCCCGCAACTTGGCAACAATATCAAGTTCCCGGTCAAGTTACTCCCTCATTTTGGCATCACGGTACACACCCAAGTAGCACTACCTTTTATAACCCCAGTTATGTTCCATTACCCCCGACTCAAGTCTTTTATCATTTTCCATCCATTTATTTTCAAAATTTCTATGGTACGTTTAACATTTAAATAGCATCATTGCATAGCTCCTATATTTACTTCCAATCCATTTTCAACATAAAAAAGTCGAATTTCTTATGTAAGAAATTCGACTTTTTTAATTGCTTTTTATTAACTTTTCTTATTGCCCATTATTCGCAGGGACTTCCCCTGTATTTCCCCCATTATTCGGTGGAGTTGTCACTGGTGGGGTTGGATTCCCTTGCCCTCCCCCGTTACTTGGGGGCGTTGTGTTCCCGCCTTCTCCGTTATTCGGCGGCGTTGTGTTCCCGCCTCCTCCGTTATTCGGCGGCGTTGTGTTCCCGCCTCCTCCGTTGTTTGGCGGCGTTGTGTTCCCGCCTCCTCCGTTATTCGGCGGCGTTGTATTTCCTTGACCATTTCCATTATTTTGTTCATTTTCTTTCTTTTGTTCTTCTTGCTTCTTAAGGTCATCTTGTTTCTTTTGTTCTTCTTGTTGCTTCTTAAGGTCATCTTGTTTCTTTTGTTCTTCTTGTTTCTTTAATTCTTCCTGTTTCTTAAGTTCTTCTTGCTTTTTCTCTTCTTCAGTTTTTTGCTGCTGATCTTGTTTCGGCTGTTCAGTTGTATTCGGTACGCTCGTATTTGGTGAAGAATCACGTTTCTCACCTTTTATACGTAACTCATTACCTTCTTTCACAACACTACTTGGCATCTTAAATTGTGATTTATCAGTAGCCATCTCGCTCATCATTTCTTTAAAGATCAACTGTGCAATTTTCGTATTTTTACTACTAATATAATCGTCTTTACTATCTTTCATATAACCGGTCCATACTGCCATCGTATACTGCGGTGTATATCCTGCAAACCAGCTATCACGAGTCGCACTGTCTGGTAA
>NZ_JAEHBO010000157.1:0-4718 GCF_016483575.1 Bacillus cereus group sp. N12 | reverse complement strand
TAGTAATAGTTACCTACTAATGAGCTGAATGCAAACAAGAAGATTGCAACCGCTACAAATACAGATGCCCACGGTCCGATATGTTGGCTTAACGCTTGTTGCGTTAATTGAATTCCATTTAAATCAGCTGCACCAGGTACATCAGATAATAAAATGATGAACGCTGTACAACTACAAATTAATAATGTATCTGTAAATACCCCTAAAGTTTGAATGAAACCTTGTTTAACTGGGTGCGTTACGTTCGCAGTCGCTGCTGCGTTCGGTGCACTACCCATACCAGCTTCATTTGAGAATAATCCACGTTTTACTCCTAGTAAAATCGCAGCTCCTAGTCCCCCACCAACTACTTCTTTAATTCCGAATGCATGTAAGAAGATTTCTTTAAATACATACGGAATTGCCGTAATGTTTGTTACAACAACGAATAATGCAACTGCTACATATATAATTGCCATTACCGGAACAATCATTTCAACTGCACGTGCAATTCGCTTAACCCCACCGAAAATAATAATTGCAAGTAAACCAGCCATAAACAGACCTACAAGTCTACTATCCATTTTAAATGCGCCATCAAAAGCTGCCGCTACTGTGTTTGACTGCACTGCATTAAAAATCAATCCGAAACTCACTGTTATTAGAACAGAGAAAACAACACCTAACCAGCGTTTCTTTAAACCCTTTTCCATATAATACGCTGGGCCCCCACGGAATGCGTTCCCATCTTTTACTTTATAAATTTGCGCTAATGTGCTCTCTACAAACGCAGAAGCACCCCCAATTACCGCAATTAACCACATCCAAAATACAGCACCTGGACCACCTGCTGAGATTGCAATAGCTACACCAGCTAAGTTACCAGTACCTACACGAGAAGCTGTACTCATACAAAATGCTTGGAATGATGATACACCGCTTTTTTCTTTTTGCGCTTTTCTTGTCTTTGAACTCGCCCCGTCCCCAAGTAGGCGAATCATTTCTCCGAAGTAGCGAATTTGGACGAATTTCACACGAAATGAAAAATAGAGTCCTAATCCAATTAACATCGCAATAATAATATATGACCAAAGGACATTATTTACATCCCCAATTACTTTAGCTAAAAAATCCATAATCGAATTGCCCCCTCTTCCTAACAATAAGAAAATTATATTCTAAAAACTTTTAGTAATCAAGAACTTTATGTTAGGTTTTATGACATTGATAAGTTATATTCCTTAACATATATATGTTTTTCACTTAAAACTATAGCCAATACGTGCATTTATCCACTACTCAATCACTCATCCTATTCGACCAATCATACTTTTAAGACAGTACGTTACCTACAAATAACGAGAGAAATGAACAAACAAAAATTATATTAATAATTACCTTTCACCCTTCTCATCATTTACTGCAACAAAAAAGGCGAGCATCGAATTCCTCTCGATGCTCGCCTTTTCTTATACCGCTTTTTCTTTATCCGTTACCGTTGGCTTATCCCAACACTCTGTGTTCGTTAAACCCGGAATAGAATCTGCACTGAATACTGGATCTTTCCCTTGTTTCTTTTGCTTTACATAGTCTGCCAACGCAGCATACGCAAATCGCCCAAGAAGTGTAATCGCAATTAAGTTTGTAATTACCATTAGACCCATAAATAAATCTGCCATGTTCCATACGACTTTAAGCGTCGCAACAGAACCGAATAATACCATTGCAACTACCGCAATACGGTAAATTGTTAACCAAGCTTTACTTTGTTTAATGAATTCAATATTCGTTTCACCATAATAGTAGTTTCCTAGAAGTGAACTAAATGCAAATAAGAAAATAATAATCGCTAAGAAGCTACTTGCCCACGGGCCGATTTGTGAACTTAATGCATTTTGTGTTAATTCAATACCTTCTAAATTCGTTGCTTTATATGCACCAGAACATAATACGATAAAAGCTGTTGATGTACATACTAAAAATGTATCTACTAAAACCCCGATTGTTTGAATAAAACCTTGTTTCGCTGGATGCGTTACATCAGCTGTTGCTGCCGCATTCGGCGCACTACCCATACCTGCTTCGTTCGCAAATAATCCGCGCTGAATACCAAATTTCATTGCAGCACCGATACCGCCACCTACAGCTGAATCTAAACCGAATGCACCTTTAAAGATTTCTGTAAATACATCTGGTATTAAATAGAAGTTTTTAATAACAACGAAAATAGCTACTGCAATATAAATAAGTGCCATTGGAGGAACAATCATTTCTGACATACGCGCAATACTTTTCACACCGCCAAAAATAATAACCGCAACTAATACCGCTAATACAATCCCAACAACATAACGCTCTAAACCGAATGCATTTTCAAATGCTAACGTAACTGTATTTGCTTGTACTGAGTTGAAAATTAACCCGTAACTAATTGTGATTAGAATAGAGAACCAAATTCCCATCCAACGTTTATTTAAACCTTTTTCCATATAATAAGCAGGACCACCACGGAAGCCACTGCCATCTTTTATTTTATAAATTTGCGCAAGCGTACTTTCCACGAAACTTGAAGACGCCCCGATAATCGCAATAACCCACATCCAAAATACAGCTCCTGGTCCTCCCATAGAAATAGCTAGCGCTACACCAGCTAAGTTTCCGATACCGATACGAGCTGCTGAACTCATACAGAACGCTTGGAAAGAAGATACGCTACCCTTTTTACGTGTCTTACCAGTTAGTCCATCACTCATTAATCGAACCATTTCTCCTAAATGAGTAATTTGTACGAATTTTAATTTAATAGAAAAATAAAGCCCTAAACCAATTAGCATTGCAATAAGAACATATGACCAAAGAATCGTATTCGTTGATGAAACGAATTGATCTAAAATATTCATACAATTAACCCCTCCTTTTCTCCATAAATCGAATTATATTCAAAAAATATTCAAAAATCAACATTTTTCGACACCTTGCGACTTCCAAATATTAGGTTACTCTACATAAATACATCGTTCTTTTATGACTCCACTTTCAGTAGCTGTGCATACTAAAACAAAAAATAATTTCATAAACAACACCATTGACAAAAATATATAACTGTAACTATAATGGTTGCATCAGGTTGTAACTAACCTAATTACATTACATTCATTCATTTCAGATATACACTTTAACAAAACACTTTGGAGGGATTTATTATGAAAATCGGAATCATTGGAGCAACTGGTAAAGCTGGAAGCCGTATTTTAAAAGAAGCATTAGATCGTGGACATGAAGTTACTGCAATTGTAAGAAATGCTGCAAAAATTACAGAAGAAAATGTAAAAGTTTTAGAGAAAGATGTATTCACTCTTACATCTAACGATCTACAAGCATTCGATGTAGTTGTAAATGCATTCGGTGCTCCAGCAGGACAAGAACACCTTCACGTAGATGCAGGAAATGTACTGATTGAAGCTGCGAAAGGTGCACCAAATACAAAATTACTTGTAGTTGGCGGAGCTGGAAGCTTATTTGTAGACGAAGAGAAAACAACACGTGTATTTGATACACCAGGTTTCCCGGACGAATACCTTGCAACAGCTCAAAACCAAGGTAAAAACTTAGAAATCTTGCAACAAACAAATGACATCACTTGGACATTCATCAGCCCTTCTGCACTATTCGCATTAGGAAAACGCACTGGCTCTTACACAGCTGGTAAAGACAATCTTCTTGTTAACTCAAAAGGCGATAGCTATGTAAGTTACGAAGACTTCGCAGTAGCAGCACTTGATGAAATCGAAAATCCAAAACATGTGAACGAACGCTTCACAGTAGTTTCTGAAGCTGAATAATAAGAAAAAGCTCGTAAAACATAATGTTTTACGAGCTTTTTTATTTTTAAGCTTTTACCTCTTGTATACCTTCTATTCTTTCGAAACCTTGTTTCGTAATTTTAAAGAATACGTCATGTATACCATACTCAAATAACATACCATTAAATTGTTCTGTCAATGCTTTCGTATTTTCCATTCCTTCTAATCCATGTATATAAAAAGCATCGGCAAATGCCAATGCTTTTTATACTATCTTTTAATTTGATTTGGTTTATGTGGTTCGTTTGGAGTATACGGTTTATTCGGTTTCTGTGGTCCTTCAGACTTTTTCCAACTCACCGCTAATTCCGGACTTGTTTTCTCTTCACTACGTTCTAATAATACAACCGCATTTTGAATCGTCGGTGTTCCTTTATGCGCAATCCCTTGTAATTTCGTTAAATTTCCTGATACTTTAAAGCTAAATCCACCTGCTGGTGTTTGTTTTGGAATTAAAATGCGGAACTTTTCTCCTACATTAAATTCATTTTTTGCTTCGCCTTTTTCATTTACAAATTTCACACCAGCTGGTGCACCTGTTGCTTGCACTTTATACGTTCCGCTTTTTGCATTCGTTTCTACTGTATATAAACCTGTTTCAAAGAAATCATTTTTCAATACTGCTTCTTGTTCTTCTGTAGGAGTTACACTCATCGTAATTTCTTGTAACTCTTCACTCGCATTTGCCTTTGCAACTATGTCTTTCGTTACTTTCTCTACGTTTTTATTACGGAAATCTAAATCGTTAATATCGATTTGTTTTAATGCATTCCATACTGCAAGCTGTGTTGCGTAATGTGCTTCTCTCCAATCGGAAACGCCTAATTCTTGCGGACTCTTTTGTGGATATCCATTTAATAGTACACGGTATACGTT
>NZ_JAEHBO010000156.1:0-4997 GCF_016483575.1 Bacillus cereus group sp. N12 | reverse complement strand
TAGCTTCGTCGGCAGCGTCAGATGTGTATAAGAGACAGTTATCAGACATTATAACCCTCCCAAAGAACAGTAATTTATATTATACCGTATTTTTCGGTATTATTATAAATAGATTTTAAAGTGAATATTACGAAAAAAGAAAACCACAACTAATGTTTTAAGTTGTGGTTTTCTTTTTTGAGTACTTTGTTTTAGAAGATAGATAATCTAGAATTGAAAAACTTTAAAGGGATTACCATACTTTATTTCCGATCCAGCATCAGGTGCTCAATGAAAAGGTATGAAAGGTTATAGGCTGGTAATACGAGAATAAATAAGGGCGGATCTGTGTACAGCAATATTCCCATATCAAAGTTCTACTAGAGAAAAGTAGTTAGTTAAGGGCAGTATGTGAATAAAAAACAGATGGGTGTGGAAACTAAATATTTATGACATTAAGGACAAAGATTAGGAAATATAGATTGGTATGAAAAAGTACAAAAATCTAAAATTAGAATGAGCATTGAACTAGTGTATAACGATTGAAACGGCACTGAAGATTAATAAAACGGCCATAATGATGTTAAATAATTGGTTATGTTTTATTAATAATTTTTGGAATATTGAACCAAATAAACTCCAACTACATGTACTCATTAAACCGACTACACCTAGAAATAATGAAAAAAGTAGAAAACTTGAATATGAATTGTAGTAAGGGAGTATGAAAGTCGATACTACAGTCAGTCCGAATAATATCCCTTTAGGGTTAACGAATTGAAGAGAAATCCCCACTGTAAATAAGTTTTTATTATCTTTTTCACTGGGATTCGTACTGCCTTTACTAGTGAGTATTTTAAAAGCTAAATATAACATGTATGTTACACCTAAAACTTTTAAAGGGAATTCGATTATGGGTAAGATGTTAAGTAGTACTACATTAAAGAAACTACATAAAGAAGTGAGGATGAAAAAGCCGAAAGCTACTCCAAAGCAAAATTGCATGCTCCTCTTTAACCCGTGTTGATTGGCGTATGTCATAGCTAAAAAATTGTTAGGGCCGGGTGTGAAGCTACTTATAAAAACAAATAATAAAAAAGAAAATATAGGCATTTCAAAACCCCCTTATTATTTTTTGTATGTTATAATGACCGAAAAGAACAATATAACGTGTGCTTTTTATTATACATAACGGTCGTTATATTGTATATAGTGTAGGGGTGTTTTTTATGGAAGAAATTCAACTTATTCTAGCGAAAAATTTAAAAACAATACGAGAAAAAGAAAAATTAAGTTTAGAAAAGGTTTCTCAATTAACAGGAGTGAGTAAAACGATGATTGGACAAATTGAAAGAGGAGAATCAAGTCCGACACTAACCACAATATGGAAAATTGCTAATGGATTGAAAGTGTCTTTTACTTCTTTAATCAATAATCCACAACCCGATATAAAAGTTGTTTTACGGGATGATGTTCAAGTATTGTCTGAAGATAATGGGAAATATAAAGTGTATCCTTCTTTTCCTTTTCAAGATGATAGACATTTTGAAATCTATACAGTTGAAATAGAAACAGAAGGGAAACTAAGTTCAGAAGGGCATAAAGAAGGAGCAGAAGAATTTATAACGGTATTTGAAGGAGAATTGACAATAAAAGTGAATAATTGTCAGTATACATTAAATAGTGGAGATTCCATTCGTTTTAAGGCCGATAGATCACACTCTTATCATAATTTAGGGGAATCCTTGACTCGGTTAAGCATGACAATTTATTACCCAGCTACATAAGTATACATTTATATATATAAGATAAAAAATAAAAGATAAAACCATCTATACAAGATGGTTTTTATTTTGTGTTAAATTACAAAAAAAAGACACTCGTTTGAGTGCCAACATAGTATTGCTCTCGCGTATAGGATTGGAGTACGTTTCTCAAATACGTATTGAGGAGAGATGGTTCGTAAAGGAGAAACTGTCTTCTTATTTAATGTAACATCGGTAAGGGTGAGTGTAAATTGATAATGTATATACGGAAAATTTAGTATAGATAGTTTCTACTATAAATATAGTGTAATTTGTTCTGTGTTACGTAATCAACGCCATGAAATAATTGGGTGGTTCTTATTATTATGATAGACTTGGTATTTAATAATGTGTATTAGAAAAAGAATGAATCATTTTTTAATCGATTCGTATAATTGTTAGAGAGGCACCTGTTGAACCACCTCCAACTAAATTAACAATGGATAATATACCGAATAATTGAAGTAAAATTGTATTACCAGCAATTAAATTAGTAATTAAATTATTATTATAATTTGAAGTTGACATAGCGGGAGAAAAAACAGAGCCAGAAAGTGGAGTAGAAGTGTTTAATAGTAACCTTGTTCCAGCAAGTAGAGAAGTTGTCGTATTAACTTGATAGGTTAAATGATATCTTCCGGTTACAGGAATTGTAAATACATCGTTTAAAGCGTTAACTGTAAAATTACTGAGGCTTTGGTTATTAGAAAGTGGAATATTAGTTCCACTTAATATAACTGAGATGGGATCACCTAATGTATTATTAGCGAACATAAAGTTTGTTGTAACAATTGACCCAGTACTTCCGGTAGGACCAGTATTCCCAGTAGGTCCTGTAAGTCTGTATGGAAGAATTATTTCAAGAGCCATTGATAGTAGTTCTTCTTTTGTTTTTTCATTTTTATCTTGCAAATAAATCACCTCATTTTTAAATTAGAACCTAATAAGTGTAGTGTTTTTAGAGTGGAACTATCATTTTATTCTATTAATAGAAGTAGTTTATAGTAACGGTAAAAGGTTTAATAAATGTATGAATCATTTGGAAAGAAAAAAGATAGTTATGAAGTTATTCCTTAATGATAGAGTCATAATAATGTATGTTAGTTAAAAACATGTGAAATGAGGTATTGAATTGAAGCGGAATGATAAATTATCAATGAATAAAGGTAGGATAGGACCTGAGAATATCGGCCCTACATTTCCAGCTCTTCCACCAATTTATGTTCCGACTGGAAGTACAGGTCCAACAGGAGTAACAGGTCCAACGGGATCAACAGGAGCAATAGGAGTAACAGGAGTAACAGGTCCAACGGGATCAACGGGATCAACAGGAGTAACAGGAGTAACAGGTCCAACGGGATCAACGGGATCAACAGGAGTAACGGGAGTAACCGGATCAACAGGAGTAACAGGTCCAACGGGAGTAACGGGGTCAACGGGAGTAACGGGAGTAACGGGAGTAACCGGAGCAACAGGTCCTACTGGGGGGATTGGCCCCATAACAACAACCAATTTGTTATATTACACTTTTTCAGATGGAGAGAAACTTATATATACAAATGCAGATGGGATAGCTCAATATGGTACGACGAATATATTATCACCTAGTGAGGTTTCATATATAAATTTGTTTATTAATGGAATTCTGCAACCACAACCATTTTATGAAGTTAGTACTGGTAAACTAACTTTATTGGATAATCAACCACCATCGCAAGGGTCTTCAATTATTTTGCAATTTATTATTATTAATTAAAAAAGACAGATTCTTATTTTAAAAGGAATCTGTCTTTTTTGTTTTAAATTACATTCGTTAACATTAAGTGACGATAAATTCGATTGTGATTGGAATTCCGCCGTCTAATGCATCTCCACCAGGAATTGTAATAGCGCCAGTAGGGCCAGTAGTAACACTGGAGTTCACGCTTGGCTGAAGGATACCGTTTACATATAGGTTGTAATACGTGAAAGTTGGAAAAGCAGTTGCAGTAGTACCCGCATCGTTTAAGCAAGCTGTGGCAGCAACCGCAAAGGCTGCGCCTGTGCCAGTCCCGGCTCCTAGTGTAGATGTGAATCTTCTAGATGCCATAAATGGTTGAATGATAGGCAATTAATTCTCACTCCTATTCATATTTTATTGGACCGAAGTATTGAATAACTTGTCCACTATATTGTATGAGAGTTTTCTATAATAGAAACGGCTTTAGGATTAGAAGAGTGGCATAATTTTATTAAAAGTATAATTTTTACTACAATTAAAAAGCGATGTTGATATTTGTGGAATATATGCTAAGGGTTAATTTGAATTTTTGTATTCAAATTAATATGTATTCTTTGGTTTAAGAGATAAACGTGGAAAAATAAAATAAACTCTTAAGTTTAGGTGTTTAATCTAAGCACTCAATTATTAAAAACATATAATTAATATGTGAGTCATGAACATAATTAAATAACGTTTTCAAGTTTGATTATCATTCATGTTTCCTATTTTAAGAGAAACATATAACTCAACTACTTTTTTCAATCGCATCTTTTATAGTACTTAGAATAGGAAAACACTCAACTATAAGAAAAGTAAGGAGGAAATAAATGAAACATAATGATTGTTTTGATCATAATAACTGCAATCCGATTGTTTTTTCAGCAGATTGTTGTAAAAATCCACAGTCAGTTCCTATTACTAGGGAACAATTAAGTCAATTAATTACTTTACTAAACTCATTAGTATCAGCTATTTCAGCATTTTTTGCAAATCCAAGTAATGCAAACAGATTAGTGTTACTCGATTTATTTAATCAATTTTTAATTTTCTTAAATTCCTTATTACCTTCCCCAGAAGTTAATTTTTTGAAACAATTAACTCAAAGTATTATAGTTTTATTACAATCTCCAGCACCTAATTTAGGACAATTGTCAACATTATTGCAACAATTTTATAGCGCCCTTGCACAATTCTTCTTCGCTTTAGATCTTATCCCTATATCCTGCAACTCAAATGTTGATTCTGCAACTTTACAACTTCTTTTTAATTTATTAATTCAATTAATCAATGCTACTCCAGGGGCGACAGGTCCAACAGGTCCAACGGGAACAACAGGAGCAACAGGTCCAACAGGTCCAACAGGTCCAACAGGAACAGGAGCAACAGGAGCAACAGGAGCAACAGCAGCAACAGCAGCAACAGCAGCAACAGGAGCAACAGGAGGAGGAGGA
>NZ_JAEHBO010000155.1:0-5105 GCF_016483575.1 Bacillus cereus group sp. N12 | reverse complement strand
AAATACCAGTCGTTAATAATGCAAATAAGTACGGTAAAAAGAATGCACCTCCTCCATTTTCATACGCTGTATAAGGAAAACGCCATATGTTTCCTAATCCAACGGCTGAGCCGACCGCTGCGAAAATAAATCCAGCCCTCGTTCCCCATTGTTGCCTCGTTTCCATGTTTCCTTCCCCCTTTATGACAAGTTCATACTTGGATTATATTTTAAATTAACTAAATTATCAATAAATTCTGTTAATTTTTGCGAAAATTAACAACTCCCTCCTATTAAAGTCATAAAAAAATCGAATAGACAGTTATTCATCTATTCGATCTTTCATCTGTTTTAATATTTTCTTTTCAAGTCTTGAAACTTGTACTTGCGAAATACCTATGCGCTCTGCTACTTCTGATTGGGTTTGATCTTTATAATAGCGCAAATATACAATAAGACGTTCTCGTTCATCTAATTCTCTAATTGCTTCTTTTAAAGCTATTTTATCAAACCATTTCGTTTCAGATTGATCTGCAATTTGATCTAAAATAGTAATAGGGTCTCCATCATTTTCATACACGGTTTCATGTATCGATGAAGGAGGACGACTCGCTTCTTGCGCCAGAACAACTTCTTCAGGCGTTAGTTCTAGCGCCTCTGCTACTTCATTAATCGTTGGAGCCCTTCCGAATTCTTTCGAAAGCTCGTCTCTCATCTTTCGAATTTTGTTGCCTGTTTCTTTTAAAGATCTACTTACTTTCACTGATCCATCGTCACGTAAAAATCGTTGAATTTCTCCAATAATCATTGGAACTGCATATGTTGAAAATTTCACGTCGAAAGATAAATCAAATTTATCTACCGATTTTAAGAGCCCAATACATCCAATTTGAAATAGATCGTCTGGTTCGTATCCTCGATTCAAAAAACGCTGTACAACCGACCATACTAGACGCATATTACTTTGAACAATCGTATCTCTTGCTTGTTGATCTCCACCTTGACTTTTTTGAATTAACGCTTTTAGCTCGTGGTCCTTTAACTGAGGTTTCTTCTTCTCATTTTTGACCTCTATGTCCATAGGCTATTCTCCTTAATTGCATAGAGCGTTACTATTTGATAAGTATTTTGTCAAATGGATTGTTGTCCCGAAAGATTCGTTTGAAATAACTTCTACTTCATCCATAAAATTTTCCATGATAGTAAATCCCATTCCGGAACGCTCTAATTCAGGTTTAGTTGTAAAAAGGGGTTGCCTTGCCTCATCTAAATTAAAGATGCCAATCCCTTCATCTCGAATCGTGAGTTTCACCATTGCCTCTTCCAAAATTACAGAAATATAAACAGTACCTTCTGCATTTCCTTCGTATCCATGAATAATTGCATTTGTAACCGCTTCTGACACAACAGTTTTAATCTCCGTTAGCTCATCCATCGTTGGATCTAGTTGCGCAATGAATGCTGCCACTGTAACGCGAGCGAATGATTCATTTTGACTTAATGCTGAAAATTGAAGGTTCATTTCATTTCTCATTTATGCCACCCCCAACGTCGCGAGCGCGTGCGCTTCACTTTCTTCTAAGCGAACAATTTTAAATAAGCCCGACATTTCAAATAAACGCTTAACAGGCGGTGAAATTGCACAAACAACCATTTCTCCACCTAATCCCTTTACATGCTTATATCGGCCTAATATCACACCTAAACCAGAACTATCCATAAATGATAAGTTCTCTAGGCTCAAAACAATGTGATGAACACCATGTGTCTCAATCATATCTGTCACTTTCGTTCGCAACTCTTCAGCAGTATGATGATCTAATTCACCCGCTAGTCTCACACATAGGACGTCACGTTTTACTTCTAATTGCATGGAAAGACTCACACGATTTCCTCCTTATGCTCAAACTTTACTCATTTACATACATAAAGATTTTCGTGATACAACATAAGAATCCTTCCTACTGACAAAAGAAGAACTATTTCGCCATAAAGTGAAACCATTCAACAATTATTTACTTACATACGAATAGAAAAGCGGCAAAATGTTTGCCGCTATTTTGATGTTGAAAACATCCCAAAACTTCTTTTAAATAACTCCCACCAGCTTGCTGCAGCAACATCTTCTTTTGCTACGATTGTTTGTTTTAATAAAACCTCTTTATCTTTTTTAATAACAAGCGTGCCAAGTGCATCACCTTTTTTAATCGGTGCTTTCACTTTCTTTTCAGCAATTACTTCTTGCTTTACTTTGTCCATATTTTCGCCCTTCTTCATAAGAAGAGACACATTATCTGATGCAACTAAATCTACTTTTTCTTTTTTACCTTTTCCTACTTGTACAGTCTTAATTTTTTCACCGCGCGTATACATTTTCTTCGTCATATATTGACCAAATGCATAATCAAGAAGCTTCGTCACTTGATTGTTCCGTTCTTTAGATGTAGGTGCTCCCATAACAACTGAAATAACACGCATGCCATTTTTTTCAGCCGATGCTGTTAAGCAATATTTTGCTTCTGTTGTAAAGCCCGTTTTTACACCATCTACTCCAGGATAAAAACGTACTAACTTATTCGTATTGACGAGCCAAAACTTCTTATCCGTATCTTCTCGTAAATAATCTTCGTATTTACCTGTGTATTTGCGAATAAGTGGATACTTCATCAATTCTCTCGCCATTATAGCCATATCATTTGCTGTAGAATAATGATCTTTAGCCGGGAGACCTGTCGGGTTTTGAAAATGTGTATTTTTCAACCCTAAATCTTTCGCTTTTTTGTTCATCATATTTACAAATCCTTCTTCTGAACCAGCGATATGCTCTGCTACTGCAACAGATGCATCATTTCCAGATGCAATGGCAATACCTTTTAGCATTTCATTTACGGTCATCTCTTCCCCAGGTTCTAAAAAGATTTGTGATCCACCCATTGAAGCTGCATGTTCACTTGCTCTAACTTTATCGTTTAGTTTTAGTTTTCCTTTTTCAACTTGTTCCATAATTAATAGCATTGTCATAATCTTTGTCATACTAGCAGGTGGTAACTTTTCATTCGGATTTTTATCAAATAAAACTTTACCTGTATCTTGCTCAATTACGATTGCTGACGATGCTTGCTCCGCTAATTTCGGCGCGGTTTCTTCTGTTTTCTCCTGCTTCGTTTTCTCAGATTGTGCAAAACTAACTGAAGTACCAGAAAGCAATAACATGAAACAAACAAGTATTCCAAAAACTCGCTTCATGACTAACCCTCCATTCTATATCAGACCTATTTTTTCCAATTTATTATTTTTTAATACCATATTTTTCTATTTTTTTCAGTTGACAAACACATTCATACCCTATATTGTATTAAATGTATTACGCATAGTAGTACACTTAATACATATGAGGAAGGAGACATTGCTCTTGCATATTCAACTTGATCCAAGAAGCAACACTCCGATATGGGAACAAATTGTTCAAAATATAAAAGAACTCGTATTAAAAAACATGTTAGCTCCAAGTGATAAACTTCCTTCTGTACGCGAGCTCGCTTCATTACTTGTTATAAATCCAAATACAGTGAGTAAAGCGTATCAAGAATTAGAGCGACAAGGGATTATTGAAACGTTACGAGGAAAAGGAACATTTGTATCTCAATCGATTACCCCAACATTAGACGAAAGGAAAATCGCTATGGTTGAAAAGCAATTTCATCAATTATTACTAGAAGCCTCTTATCTTGGGATTACGAAAGATAAAATTCATGATTGGATAGATTCATACTATAAAGAGATTGGAGGAAATATGGATGCTGAAAGTGACAAGTTTGAAGAAAACAATTGATAATCAAACGATTTTAGACGATGTTTCTTTCACATTACAAAAAGGTAGTATCGTCGGATTACTCGGAAGAAACGGTGCGGGGAAAACAACTTTATTACGAACGATGATCGGCATTTTAGACCCAGATGAAGGCACGGTTACATATGAAGATACAGATATTCATATGCATCCTGAAATGAAACAAAAGGTCGTATATGTCCCAGATTCTACTAACATACTGAACGGATATACAGTAAAAGAAATCGTGAAATTTTATAAAGCAGTTTATACAGCATTTGATGAATCATATTTCTACGAACTGCTTGAACTTTTTAACTTACCAAACAAGCGGATTCGTAGTTACTCAAAAGGAATGAAAGCGCTGCTTGCGATCATTTTAGCCGTTGCTACAAAAGCAGAGTATATCATTTTAGATGAACCGACAAATGGGCTCGATCCTATCGTTAAAAGACAGATTTTGCAGTTTCTCGTTGGAGAAGTTGCAGAAAAAGAGATTACCATTTTCATCTCAACTCATCATTTAGATGAAGTGGAACAAATTGCAGATACAATCATTATGTTAAAAGGCCATACCGTGGCATCTATTACTTCACTTGATGATGCAAAATCACGATTTGCAAAAATACAAGTAGCTTATGAACGGTCATTACCTCAAAAACTAGAAAACTTAAGCAATATTAAAATATTAAATCAAACAGGAAAAGTATTTACCATCTTAATTGAGGGAAATGTGGCAGCTACATTAGAAAAGTTTCATAAAGAACAGCCACTGCTCATTGAGGAATTAACCATGTCGCTCGAAGATATTTTTATCACAACGTTTGAGGAGGATTCGCATGTTTCATAAAGCTTTATGGATGAGGCAATGGAAGCAAGGAAAATATATAATTCTATTATTTTGGTTAATTAGTTTATATCAACTACCTTATAAATATTATCAAGAAGCGCAAATGCAGCTAAAACAATCACAAATAAAGTTTGATGACTATGCATATTACTACTCCTACTATTTTCAGACATCTGATGGTGCCGTCTTCTTTCAAGGAGCTACTCTTATTGCACTTGCTTGTCTTTTAATTGGATGGGAACGTAACAATCAATCAACTGATTTTCTATTCTCGATGCCTTTTAAACGAAAAGATATTTTTTTAACAAAATGGTTGCTTGGTGTTTTGAATATTATTACAGTGCAAATTGTTTGCTGGATTAGCATGTACGGAATAAAGAACATGTCGTTTCACAATGAGCATCAAATCTTTACTCCGTTCTATAGTTACTTTCTATATGCTACGGT
>NZ_JAEHBO010000154.1:0-5225 GCF_016483575.1 Bacillus cereus group sp. N12 | reverse complement strand
GTTATATACATCCTCATGTAGCTCGTCACGTTGCTTATCCAGTGTAATGACATGCGTAGAGTCTTCATACCATTTAATGTCCTTTAACGTTGATTCTACACCATTATAAATAATGTTAGCACTATCCGTATTAATCATTTCATCATGACGCGCTTGTACAACAAACGCCGGTGCATAAATCATATCAACATTATTACGTACATCAGCAATTAGCTCTTGTAATGCTTTTAATGTATTCATCGGTGTCTGTTGGAATTCCAACATTTCTTGTTCAATTTGCTCTGGTGATTTTTGCTCACGCTTTTTATATTCGCGGGCATATGCCAATATACCTTGGTACATTGTTTCTTCACTCTTAATATACATCGGTGCACACATTGGTACCACACCTAAAACAGGGATTGTATATGCTAATTTCAGAGAAAATACTCCGCCTAGTGACAAACCAACGACAGCAATTTTCTCAAAGCCTTTATCTTTTAAAAGCTGATATGCCTCCGTTACATCTTGCCACCAATCTGTAGGACCTGTATGAACAAGTTCTTCTGGTGGTACGCCGTGCCCTTTATAAATTGGCGCATGACAAGTATAGCCTTTCTTTTCTAAGAAACGCCCTAACATACGTACATCAGCTGAGTTTCCTGTGAATCCATGTAGTAATAAAACAGCGCGGTCTCCACCCTCAAATGTAAATGGTTTCGGAGATGCTAATTTCATCATGTACTTCTCCTCTTTCTCTTCTGTAATCTAGTCGTATTCTTTCTATATCTTAGTGTACCATATTTATATTTCTATAATCTAATTAGAAACTTTTTTCAAATAACAAAATAAAAAAAGAAGAACCATTAGTACAAACTACTAACGCTTCTTCTTTCAATTCTATAAGTTTAAGTACGTAACAGCAATTGTTAATACAAAGAACAATACAGCTAAAACAATTGTAATACGGTTTAATACCGCTTCAATTCCACGTGCTTTTTGCTTACCAAATAATTGCTCTGCACCGCCGGAAATTGCACCTGAAAGGCCTGAGCTATTACTAGACTGCATAAGTACCATAACAATCATTAAAATCGATACAATAATAAGTAAAACGGATAATAACGTATGCACTTGGCGTACCTCCTACAAAGATTCAGTTATTTTAACTGTAGCATAAATCCTATAGAAAAGCGAGAGCTATAGAGTCGCTCTCGCTTTTCTTCTATTACATAAACATCATTGCAAATAACGGTCCGAGCAAACATGTCAAAATTGCTGTTAATGTCATTGTTACCGATCCAATAACACCTTCATGTTCGTTATTTTTCATTGCTCTCATAACACCCATAATATGAGAAGCACATCCAAATCCGATACCTTTACCAACCGAGTTTGTAACGCGGCTCCATTTTAATAAAATTGGACCTGTAATCGTTCCAGTAATACCTGCGATAACTACGAATGCCGCTGTTAAGGATGGAACACCACCAACTTGTTCAGAAACGCTCATTGCAACCGGCATTGTCACTGATTTTGGTAATGAAGATAAAATTAAACTTTTATCTGTTCCCATAAGTGAGGCAATAGCAAAATCACTCGCAATCGCAACTGTTGTACCTACTAATACTCCGCCCGCAATCGGTACAACATATTTTTGCAGCACATGACGTTGTTTGTAAAGCGGGATTGCAAATGCTACAACACCTGGTCCAAGTAACTTCGCAATCCAGCCACCACCGCTTTCCATATAATGTTGATATGGTATATCAAGCACAATAAATAAGAAAGCCATTAATCCTGTCGCTACAAGCATTGGAATAGTAAATGGTGTTGGAAATAATTGATAGATTTTTTTAGATAATTGATATAATAGCACCGTAAAAAGAACCCAACCGATTCCGATTAATATTTGACTCATCATGACTCTCTTTCCTTTCTATTCGCAAGATATTGCCCTGTATGTCCTGCGACAATGATAATTAAAAACGTACTCGCTACAACTGTAATGAAAAGAGAAATTCCTTTACTCATAAAAAAAGCACCGTAATTCATTAAGCCAAGCGTTGGCGGAATTAATAAAAACGGCATAATAGCGACGAGTGTTTCCGCTCCTAAATCAAACCATTTCACTGGAAGTACTTTTAGGCTAAGTAAAACAAGTAAAAGAAACATCCCAATCAAGCTTCCTGGAATTGGAATATTCAACATTTCTTGCACCCAAGTTCCAACCATATAAAACACATAAAGAGCAGCAATTTGGACAAGGATCTTTGTAAATTTCATGTTCATCATCCCTCATGTTTATACGATCTTCTGTTAATATCTTTATCATAGTATAAATTGTAAAAAGCTGCAATTTATCAACTTGACAACAAAAACCGCCCATGTTATACGCTTACACCCTTGATATGACTGCATTTACAAATGAAATTTAAGTCAAAAACCTTGACCTAATATAAAAAGTTTTTATTTTCTGAATTTATCCCATTACTATTTCAAGAAAACAAACTTTTTTATTCTTCCTATCCGAAAACTTACATATATATAAAGTGAAACTTTAATTAATGGGGGCTTCATCCCCGCGGATTATTAGCCTTCACCAATCGAGCGTTTACGGGCAGCCCAACCCCCGCATAACTTTTTTGCTTTTTTTGAATTTTAAGGTCGGGGTCTTATTGCCCGTTACTGTGGGGTAAACAAGATAGGTGGTGAACATATGCCCAAAAAAGTTCTTATTTTTTGTGATCCTGGAATCGATGATACGATAGCCCTCCTCCTTGCATTTTATATTGATGAAATTGAAATCGTTGGGATTGTGGCTGATTACGGCAATGTTCCAAAGGAAATGGCCGTACAAAATGCTCATTTTCTGAAGTACGAAACAAAGAATAGGAATATCAAGATATTCGGTGGTTCAGAACGTCCCCTTACTGGTACCCCTCCCGCTTTCTTTACAGATGTACACGGGAAACAGGGACTCGGACCAATTATTCCAAAGGAGAATGTGACTAACGGAGAAATGGAGAATTTTTTTGAAGTTATTCCTCTTATTGAACAGTATAAAGATGAATTAATTATTGTAAGTTTAGGAAGACTTACCTCTCTAGCGATTTTATTTATCTTATGTAAAGAGTTAATGAAGCAAATTAACTCTTACTACGTAATGGGCGGCACCTTTTTACATCCCGGTAATGTTACCCCTATTTCAGAAGCAAACTTCTATGGTGATCCTACTGCTGCTAATATAGTCCTTCAATCTACAGCTAACATGTACATATATCCATTAAACGTCACTCAATATTCCATCATTACACCAGAAATGGCTGAATACATTGAAGCCATAGGAAAAGCGCCACTTGTTAAACCGTTATTCGATCATTATTACTACGGATATTATAAAGATGCCTTACCGCATTTAAAGGGCAGCCCCTTTCATGACACAATGCCAATACTCGCCTTATTTGATAACTCTATGTTCACTTATCATAAGTCACCTATCGTTGTCATGACGGAATCCTATGCACAGGGAGCAAGTATTGGAGAATTTCGCTCTTTAATGGAGCCAAAGCCATTTATTAATTGGCCGAGTCATCAAATTGCAATTGATTTTGATTATAACCGCTTCTTTAAACATTTCATGTCGCTTATGACGGGTGAGCAATTTTAGCATAAAAAAAACAGACCGTGATTTCTCACGGTCTGTCGTTATTTTCTACAATTATCGTTTGATGTTGTAGAAAGATTTAATACCATCGTAAACAGCGATTTCGCCTAGTTCGTCTTCGATGCGTAATAATTGGTTGTACTTAGCAATACGGTCAGTACGGCTCATAGAACCAGTTTTGATTTGGCCAGCGTTAGTTGCAACTGCGATGTCAGCGATTGTAGCATCTTCAGTTTCACCAGAACGGTGAGATACAACTGCTGTGTAACCAGCACGTTTAGCCATTTCGATAGCTTCGAAAGTCTCAGTTAAAGTACCGATTTGGTTAACTTTAATTAAGATTGAGTTAGAGATACCTTTTTCGATACCTTCAGCAAGTTTTTGAGTGTTAGTTACGAATAAGTCGTCACCAACTAATTGTACTTTATCACCGATACGCTCAGTTAATAATTTGTGACCATCCCAGTCGTTTTCGTCTAAACCATCTTCGATAGAGATGATTGGGAAGTCTTTGCAAAGCTCTTCGTAGAAATCAACCATTTCTGCAGAAGTTAAGCCAGTACGGCCTTCGCCTGCAAGGTCATATTTACCAGTTTCTTTGTTGTAGAACTCAGAAGAAGCAACGTCCATTCCTAAGAATACGTTCTCGCCAGCTTTGTAACCAGCTTTTTCGATAGCTTCGATGATTACTTCTAGAGCTTCACGGTTAGAACCAAGGTTTGGAGCGAATCCACCTTCGTCACCTACTGCAGTATTAAGACCTTTGTCATGTAATACAGCTTTAAGTGCATGGAATACTTCAGCACCCATACGGATTGATTCTTTGAATGTTGGAGCGCCAACTGGTAAGATCATGAACTCTTGGAAGTCTACGTTGTTATCAGCGTGAGAACCACCGTTGATGATGTTCATCATTGGAGTTGGTAATTGTTTTGCATTGAATCCACCAAGGTAACGGTATAATGGAAGACCTACGAAGTCAGCTGCTGCGTGAGCTACTGCCATAGATACACCAAGGATAGCGTTAGCGCCTAGTTTACCTTTGTTTGGAGTGCCATCTAATTCGATCATAGCACGGTCGATACCAGCTTGGTCAGTTACATCGAAACCAGCGATTTCTGGAGCGATAATTTCGTTAACGTTGTTTACTGCGTTAATAACACCTTTACCAAGGTAACGAGATTTGTCACCGTCACGTAATTCTACTGCTTCGTGCTCACCAGTAGATGCACCACTTGGTACGATAGCGCGTCCGAAAGCGCCGCTTTCTGTGTAAACTTCTACTTCTACAGTTGGGTTACCACGAGAGTCAAGGACTTCGCGAGCATAAACATCAATAATTGTTGACATAATAAATTCTCTCCTTTTTATATAAGCAAATTATTTAATAATTGTTTTACCTGTCATTTCTTTCGGTTGTTCCACATTTAAAAGTGTAAGCATTGTTGGGGCGATATCTCCTAAAATACCACCTTCACGAAGCTCTACATCATTTTTTGTAACGATGAAAGGAACCGGGTTAGTTGTATGAGCTGTCATAGGCCCGCCATCAGCAGTTAACTCCTGATCAGCATTACCA
>NZ_JAEHBO010000153.1:0-5235 GCF_016483575.1 Bacillus cereus group sp. N12 | reverse complement strand
GCTCCGCAGGTAGGACTCGAACCTACGACCGATCGGTTAACAGCCGATAGCTCTACCACTGAGCTACTGCGGAATAATGAAGACAATTTGTATCTTATAAAACTTCTCATCGTAAGTCAAGATGTTTTTTAACAATATCTTGCACAAACGTGACATGTTTATAATATACTGGATTGCGTTTTCACTGTCAAGATGTTTTCGCTACCGGTTTTAGTTTTCCCTTACAATTTCCACAGACATATCTTTTTGTATTTATTTGACGTCTTCTTACATATTGAAGCGAACACTCCATACATTCATACATATAAACCTTCTTTTCCTTCTCTTCATTAATTATTCGCTTACAAAAACGTGGTGCACCTACCTTTTTTAATAGTTCACGAAAATCCCTATCCCGATGCTTATATCCTCTCCCTGTAATATGCAAGTGATAATGACAAAGTTCATGTTTAATAATCCCGACTAATTCTTCTTTACCATACATTTCATAATATCGATAATTCAGTTCGATATTGTGACTCTTCAATAGATAACGTCCACCAGTTGTACGTAATCTATTATTAAACATTGCTTTATGTAAGAATGGCATCCCGAAGTATCGTAGGGATACTTCTTCCACTAGCTGCTGAATTTCTTTCTCATCCATTCTCATTCCTCCTAAACAAAAAAATATTTTTACACTTTTCTCCCTTCCTATACATATATTAAATAGTACATATACCCATCCTCATTCAAGAAGCGTGGTTTCTAAAAATACGACATTAATAGAAATCCACTCACCAACCTCTCGTCAATAGTACCTTAACTACAAAGGTAAATTTTTGAGAGTAGGATTATACAAGGAGGGATTCCTATGCCTACATGGCTAAAAAAACAAATGCAACGTGCATATTTTGAAAAAAACCGGTATCAAATTAAATTGCTAAATGAATGCTGGTTTTATTATAGCAAAATACATCAAAGCTCATAATCCATTACACTTTCTACTCCATAAAAAAAAGAGCAGTTTTATCTGCTCTCTTTTCTTACTATTCAATCGGTAACATAGATAATGCAACACGACCTTTTTTTGTATCAATATCATCTACCCATACTTTTACGATTTGCCCTACAGATACAACATCTAATGGATGCTTTACAAACTGTTTGCTTAATTTAGAAATATGCACTAAACCATCTTGTTTTACACCAATGTCAACAAAAGCACCAAAATCAACAACGTTACGAACTGTCCCTTCCAGTTCCATACCACGCTGTAAATCTTCTAATTTCAAAATCCCTTTTTTCAGAAGTGGTTTTGGCAATTCATCCCTCATGTCTCGCTCTGGACTAATTAAGGCATCAATAATATCAACCAATGTCGGCTCACCGATCTCCGTCTCTTGAGATAATTTTGAAACATCCACTCCCTCTAAACTCTCCTGCAAGTTCGGTTTCCCTACATCATTCTTCGATAACCCTAGACTCTTTAGTAGCAATTCGACATTTTTATATTGTTCTGGATGGATCCCTGTACGATCTAACGGATTCGCGCCTTCTAATATACGTAAAAACCCAATACACTGTTCATATGTTTTCGCACCTAAACGAGGGATTTTCTTTAATTCAGTACGCTTCGTAAATTTCCCATCTTCCTCACGCTTAGCTACAATATTTTTCGCAACTGTTTTTGATAACCCCGAAACATATTGTAACAATGCAACTGAAGCTGTATTTACATTCACACCAACTTGGTTAACCGCTGTCTCTACCACAAATGTTAACGATTCATTTAATCTCTTTTGAGTTACATCATGTTGATATTGCCCCACCCCTACCGATTTAGGGTCAATTTTCACGAGCTCAGCAAGTGGATCTTGCAGGCGTCTTCCAATTGAAACCGCGCTTCTTTCTTCAACTTGGAAATCAGGGAATTCCTCACGAGCTAAATCGGAAGCCGAATACACACTTGCCCCTGCTTCATTTACAATAATATAAAAAACATCCTGTTTCACACTTTGTAATACATCTACTATAAACTCTTCCGTTTCTCTAGAAGCTGTGCCGTTCCCAATTGCAATCATTTCAACTTGATATTTATCTATAATAGAAAGAACTTTCTTTTTTGCATCATCATATTTACGAACAGGTGGATGCGGATAAATAACATCGATATATAGAACTTTCCCCGTATCATCTACTACAGCTAATTTACAACCAGTTCTATATGCAGGGTCTACGGCTAGCACAACCTTCCCTTTCATTGGAGGTTGTAATAATAAATTACGTAAGTTCTCAGAGAAAATATGTATCGCTTGTTCTTCAGCTGTTTCTGTTAATTCTTTTCGAATTTCTCTTTCAATCGAAGATTGAATTAATCGTTTATAACCATCCTCAATCGCTAATTGTACATAATGCGCACTTTTTGAATCGTTATCACGGATTACTTTCTTATATAAGAAAGTTATTATCTCATCTACTGGCGGAACAACAGAAACTCTCAATATATCTTCTTTCTCACCGCGATTCATCGCTAATACACGATGCGGTACTACTTTCTGCAACGGTTCTTCATAACTGTAATACATTTCATATATATTCTTTTCATCTTTTTCTTCGTCTTTTACAACCGAAGACATAACACCTTTTCTAAAAGTAACATTCCGAATCCAACTACGATACGCAGCTTCATCTGAAACGATTTCTGCAATAATGTCTTGCGCACCTTGCAACGCCTCTTCTGCAGATTCCACTTCTTTTTCTGCATTAACAAATTCCATAGCCTTTTTAGCCGGATCTTCTTTTTTATATAACAATAACCATTCAGCTAGCGGTTCTAATCCTTTTTCTTTTGCAATCGTCGCTTTCGTTCTTCTTTTCTCTTTATAAGGACGATATAAATCTTCTACTTCCTGTAGTTTCGTTGCGGCAACAATATGACGGCGCAACTCTTCGGTTAGCTTACCCTTTTCACCAATAAGACGAAGAACCTCTTCTTTCCTATCTTCAAGCTGCATCATATATTGCCATCTCTCTAAGATTGCACGAATTTGCACCTCATCTAAAGAGCCTGTCCATTCTTTTCGGTAACGAGCAATAAATGGAACTGTGTTACCTTCTTCTGTTAATTGAATAACATGACGAACTTGCTTTTCGGTAAAGCCTAATTCTTTCACTAACATTTTCATTAACGCTTGTCGATTATCTACCATTTCCATATACAACCGTAACCTCCTCTATAATAAAAAAAGTTGCCCTTCAAAGAGAGCAACTTAAACTGCCGATTTAAAAATCTATTAGTCCTAAACTAATTTGTAACGCTTCATCTACACGAATCATCATCACTTCATCCAAATGAGTGATTTTGTCCGTTAAGCGTTGCTTATCGATTGTTCGAATCTGCTCAAGTAAAATAACAGAATCTCTCTCAAATCCATACTTTTTCGCATCAATTTCCACATGAGTGGGTAATTTCGCTTTTTGAATCTGTGCAGTAATAGCCGCTACAATCACCGTTGGACTAAAACGATTTCCGATGTCATTTTGAATGACAAGAACCGGACGAACGCCTCCTTGCTCAGAACCAACAACTGGGGAAAGGTCTGCAAAATACACGTCGCCGCGTTTTACAATCAAAATATTACCCCCCGCTAACTAAGCGTTCTACCGTATGAGCTGCTTCATACTCTGCTAAGAAAGCTTCAGATGCAATACCAAGATTAATTTTTCCCATTTCAATGTACCCACGTCGCATTGATTCATGTTGGTAGCGTTTCTTCGTCTTATGTTGACGCAATAACAGTTGTGTTGCCTGGCAAATTAGTTCATGGCGATTCTTATTCTCTTGTTTTCCAATTCCGTCCAATTCCGTTACCATTTGCTTTGGCAACCGAACCACGATTTCAGTAGTTACACTTGATTCGGACACAAAAATACACCTCCACCGTCAACTACACACCCAAATATATATATGACACCTATTGTAATAATACCATTGTATGGAGCCTGTTGCAAAGACTTCCTTATTCCTTGCTTATGTTTTCCAATTCACAGGAAAAACATTCATCTTCTATTATTTTTCATCTTATTTTAAACAAGGAACAAAAGAATTCCTCTGCAAAACTTATATTAAAAGTGATTATAAGTAAAAGCTTCTCATCAAAAAAGAGCATATTCTTCATCAATAAAAAGCTCACTTAAATGACAAGAAGCAAATTAGATGATCTTCTATATATTATTCAAATAATTGATGATTTCTACAACTTTACCATGTCGTATAAATATTCTCGGCACACGGAAACTAATCGTTGCAATAATTTCATAATTAATAGTCCCGGAATATTCAGCAACCTCTGTAGCGCTAATATATTCATCACCTTGTCGTCCAATGAGTGTAACTTTCGTACCAAGCGGGACTTCACAAGGAAGATGAATCATGAATTGATCCATTGTTACTCTCCCTACAATCGGTACTCTTTTACCATCCACAAGCACTTCAAATCCTTGTAATCTTCTAAGCCAGCCATCTGCATATCCAATCGCAACAGTTGCAATCCATTCTTCAGTTTTTGTTCGGTAAGTGACGTTATAACTAATTCCATCCCCTTTAATCACCTGTTTAATATGAGCAACTTTCGTATGCAATGATAACGCCGGTTCTAATTTAAATGGTAAAAAAGGACGTATTTCTACAGATGGGGATAATCCATACATCGCAATACCAATTCGTACTGCATTAAATGTAATTCCTTGAAAACGTAAAGTTGCAGCACTATTAGCTGTATGGACAAATTTAGGATCCACTCCGAATTCCTTCAACCAACTTAACTGCTGCAAGAACGTGTTATATTGCTTATCAAAATACGAAGTCTCAACCTCATCTGCTGTTGCAAAATGCGTATATACCCCTTCTAGCTCTAAAAATGGTGCACCTTCTAAACTCTTTAAGAATTCTTTTAATTCTTTGCGTTCGCGTATTCCAATTCTCCCCATACCACTATCAAAATTAATATGGAATTTCATTATAGATGAACCATCCCATAGTTTGATGGCTTCTTCCACCCATTCTTTTTGAAAAACAGTTAATGCTACATCATTTTCAGCAGCTACATTTATATCTCGAGGCGGGGAAGGACCTAGCACTAAAATTGGTACGGTAATACCAGCCCTTCTAAGAACTAAGGCTTCATCTAAAAAAGCAACTGCTAATCTTGTTGCACCTGCTTCTAATGCCGTTTTAGCCACCGGTACATAATC